>JBLNEJ010000388.1:0-6468 GCA_050262535.1 Clostridia bacterium | reverse complement strand
ATGTGCTGGCGGCTTATCGGGAAGCCGTCGCGCAGCAATACCGGTTCTTCAGCTTCGGCGATGCCATGTTAATCATCCCGCCGACTGACGGAAAATAGCATCTCTTGTACTTCGCCTCTTTAACCACTATAATTAATTAGTATTGGATTATATTGCTACAATGATCATTTAGATGGATCTGCAAGGAGTTGCAATCGAGTGGCTGTTCGCTACGAATTACTAAAGACATGCAAACAAACAGGAGCACGCTTGGGAAAGCTCCACACACCGCACGGAACGATTGATACCCCCGTTTTTATGCCGGTGGGAACACAGGCAACGGTGAAAACGATGAGCCCGGAAGAAATTCAGAATATGGGAGCGGGCATCATTTTGAGCAATACATACCATCTGTTTTTGCGTCCAGGTCATGAGATTGTTCGCGAAGCAGGGGGATTGCACAAGTTTATGAACTGGCCAGGAGCGATTCTGACCGACAGCGGCGGCTTTCAGGTGTTCAGCCTGAGCAACCTCCGCAAAATTACCGAGGAGGGCGTTTCCTTCCGTTCCCATCTGAACGGGGAGAAGCTGTTCATCGGCCCGGAAGAAGCGATGCAGATTCAGAATGCATTAGGGGCCGACATCATTATGGCATTTGATGAATGCGCGCCCTATCCAGCTGACTATGATTATGTCAAGCAATCGATGGAGAGGACGACGCGTTGGGCGGAGCGCTGCCTGAATGCGCATGAGCGCAAGCACGACCAGGGGCTCTTTGGGATCGTGCAGGGCGGCATGTATATGGACCTGCGAAAGCAAAGCGCGAACGATCTTGTTTCGCTTGATTTTCCTGGGTATGCGGTCGGCGGATTAAGCGTCGGAGAGCCGTTTCCCCTGATGTATGAGGTGCTGGAGAATACCGTTCCCCTGCTGCCTGCAAACAAGCCGCGCTACTTGATGGGGGTCGGTTCACCGGATGCCCTGATCGAAGGAGCGATGCGCGGGATTGACATGTTTGACTGCGTGCTTCCAACACGCATTGCGCGCAACGGGACATGCATGACGAGCCAGGGCCGCCTTGTGATTCGCAACGCGAAGTTCGCACGCGATTTCGGGCCTCTTGATCCGGAATGCGACTGCTATACGTGCCGCAATTATTCTCGTGCGTATTTGCGCCATTTGATCAAAGCTGAGGAAACGTTCGGGATTCGTCTCACTACGTATCACAACCTGCATTTCCTGATCAAGCTGATGGAAAAAGTAAGACAAGCAATTGCAGAAGATCGGCTGGGCGATTTCCGCGACCAGTTTTTTGCCCAATACGGATTGGGCGAAGATAGATCCTTTTAAACAGTACATATCGACAAAGACGTAGGGAGGAATTTTCATGCAAGGGCTTCAACAATTTTTACCGATCATCATCATGTTTGCGATTTTCTATTTCCTGCTGATTCGACCACAGCAAAAGCGCAACAAAACGCGCAACCAGATGCTGTCAGCTTTGAAAAAAGGGGATAAAGTCGTAACAATCGGCGGACAACACGGAACGATCCAAGAAATCAACGATCAAACGGTAACACTGCGCGTGGCACACAACGTGAACGTTGTTTTTGACCGTGGAGCCGTCAATGCTGTTTCTTCCGCTTCAACCGAAGCTGCATCAAGCAGCACATCATCTGTGGAATTGTCAAAGGAAGAAGATAAATAAAGCGTGATTCAACCCTGCCGAATGTGGCGGGGTTTTTTTCTTGGATAATAGTGGTTGAAAGTTACGGATATCAGTGATATTATTTGATTGATCGATCAATCAAATAAAACGGTTTTACAGGAGGGTCTAATATGCCTCGGATTGGAAAGCAAGAACAAGCAGAGAAACGCGAGCGGATCCTACGTCATGCAACGACCTTATTTTCACAACACGGCTTTTCGGAGACTACGGTTGCAGTTGTAGCAAAGGAAGCGGGAATCAGCTTTGGCAGCGTGTTCACGTATTTCCCCAGCAAGGAAGAGCTTTTTGGAGCGGCGGTACTCGAACCATTGCATAAATTACGTGAGATGTTTTCCTTGCCCGATGAAAAAAGCGGCACACCGCTTGAGCAAATCGCTCACATGGTGAGCAGGCACGTCCGATTTTTTAGTGAACAGGTTGAATATTTACGAATTGTTCAGTATGTGCTGGGACAGCCTGACCGGTTCCCGGCGTTGTTTCAACAATTGGACCAGTTTTTATCGGATGCTGTTGAGGCGCTGTGTCCGCTCATCGCAGCTGGGCAGAAAGCGGGGGAATTGGCGGTGATTGATCCGAAGCTCGTCTGTCTTTCTTACATTGCTTTTTTAAACGGAACGCGCTTGACGATTGTCGACGACTCATCCAATGGGATCTGGACCATGTTTTCCACGCAGGCGTTGCGCTTGTTTGGGCCATTGGATGAACGGCAGTTTGCAAAAGTCATAGCGGAGAATGGGCGAGCATGAGGTTTACACAATTTCCGCGCCCCGTACAGATTCGGATTGGCCTGCAATTTTTGACTTCTTTGGCAACGAATATGGTCGTCCCTTTTCTCGTCATTTATTTTGCGGGACGTGTCGGTGAGGTTGAGACCACACTGATTTACGCCGCCGTCATTCTATCGGGAGTGGCGGGCGGATTGCTGGGGGGACAACTGGCAGATCGATATGGTCGAAAACGGTTGATGGTCGCAGCGGAAGGCGTCGTGACCGTCACGTATTTGTGCATCGCATTCGCCAATTCACCTTGGCTTGACTCGGTGCTTGTCACGTTTTTGTTGTTCCTGGTGAATATGTTCGCCGTCGGGATGTTTGGGCCCGCAGCCCAGGCAATGATCCTGGATTTGACTGTGCTCGAAGCACGCAAATTTGTGTACAGCTTCATATACTGGGCGAACAATCTGGCCGTTTCGGTCGGGGGTATCATCGGAGGCTTCTTCTTTTTGACACATCGCTTTGAATTGTTCCTCGTTTTGTCTGCGATATCTCTATTTTCGGTTTTGGTCACAAGCTTCTTTTTGGCAGAAACGTACCGGCCAGTCCGGATTTCTGTTGAAAACCCCCAAGCGCCCGCCAAGCAAGCGGGGATTCGGTACAAGGCTGTTTTTCGCGACCTGTTGTTTCGCCACTTCCTTTGGGGCAGCGTTCTGCTCCTTGCCTTGGAGAACCAGCTTACCAATTATATCGGCGTGCGTTTGGCCAACGAGCTGACGAGTCAGCCGCTATTCAGTTGGCTGCCATTCATGCCCCAGGTGGATGGTCTGGGGATGGTCGGCATATTGCGGGCTGAAAATACGTTACTTGTTGTCATCGGCGGTCTGGTCATCAGCAAGCTTCTCAACCGCTTCAACGATTCAAAGCTGATGCTGGTTGGGATTTGTCTGTACACGAGCGGATTCATGCTCCTGGCTGTTGGCAGAAGCACGGAATGGCTGATTGGCGCCATGCTTATCGTTACGCTTGGGGAGTTGTTGTACGTACCGACGAAACAGGCACTGCTGGGTGAGCTTACACCTTCGCATGCACGAAGCAGCTACATGGCGGTAAACAATCTGGCGTTTTACGCTGCGATGATTGTTGCTGCCGCACCGGTCGCGGCAGGAACGTGGATATCCCCGGCGATGATGGCGGTCATCTATCTGGCCATGGGCGTGATGAGTCTGTATTGGCTTGGAACGATCGCTGCCACGTTGCAGAAACGCAAGACGACGATTCAGTCCGACCAAAAAAAACAGGCGAGTCAGTGACCCGCCAAAGGAATTGCTTACCGTCGCCCGCTGCTTTGTCCCGTATTTACCCCGAACATTCCGCCAATTCCACTAAGAATGAACGCACCGATCAGAAAAAGCAGCGTCTTTGACGTAAGCGGCGTATCCAGTCCCAAATATCCAATCAAAATAACAAAAAGAAAATAGAACAGACCGGTCAACCCTCCGTAATACCATCCTCTGCTGCCGTTTCGTCGGCCTGTGACAAAACCTCCTACGATCAGACCGAGAACATTGATGCAGTAGGTAAAATAGGGAAGCGAGCTTTCGTGCAGATTTGTAAATGAGAGAAGCACTGCCGTAATCAACGAACCGGTTAAGACCAGTGCAAACGTAAAAATAAGCCCGGTCATGACAGAGGCGGAAGTACTGCGCACGTCAAAACCCTCCTTGTCTCCATGTGTTTGTACATCTTATGAGCGGCTTGGCCCCACTATTCATTCTCGGATTGAACAAAAGGAAGTTTTTTCGTATGATGGATGGGGAACCAGACGGGGGTGAAGGACATGATCAAAACGTATTTTTACAATCATTCGGAGCAAAAAATGTACCACGATGTCGATCTGATGACGAAAGACACGTGGCTCAAGTCACCCGAGGACTTGCTGTGGATTGATCTTTACGATGTGGGAAATGACGAACTTCAATATATTGCCAAGATATTTGACTTTCACCCGCTGGCGATCGAAGACTGTTTGCATGTTAGCCCACGAGCCAAGGTTGACAATTACGATGACTACTATTTCTTCGTATTTCATGGCCTTCGCTACAACGAGGAAAGCGATAATGAGATTACGACAACCGAGCTAAACGTCTTTCTCGGTCCGAACTACCTGGTGACGATCCACAAGTCACCGATGAGCACGATCGGCCGTATTGCCGCTGCTTGTCATCGCAGCAATGCCTTTTTGAACCGCGGGCCGGATTATTTGCTGTATGCCATTGTTGACGGGATTACCGACGAAGTGTTCCCGGTTATGGACCGTCTCAGCGTGCGTATCGATGAATTGGAAGATGAAATCTACGAACATCAAATGGAAGAGATCACCGAGGAGTTCCTCGCGTTAAAGCGGACGATCATTTTGATTCGGCGGGTGATCTTGCCGCAGAAGCGGATTTTTGCCAATGTGAATGGGAAATATTCCTTTGATATAAATGAAGAAAACATCCCGTTCTATACGGATTTGACCGATCACCTGGAGCGAATTTTTGACTCGACGGAGACGTTCCGCGATCTCGTGAACGGTGCATTGGATACGTACTATACGATCATCAGCGCGAAAACGACGGAGACGATGCGCGTGCTGACGATCATCTCGACAATCATCCTGCCGCTGACCTTTATTACGGGCTTGTTCGGGATGAATACATTCAGCTGGCTCGGGCACAATGCAGAGCCGATCATGCTGGTTATCGCTCTGGTAGTCATGCTGGGATTGACCATTTCCATGCTGTACATTTTCAAGAAGCGCAAATGGATTTGATCGCGTGTAGGAAAGAGGGAGCGCATAGCAGGTAGATCTTTCGCCAAGACTAAGCACGATTCTCTTATGAGGGAGGCTCGGTCGAAAGTGGAGCTCATTACCATTTTGATGCGTACCCTTTTCACCTACTTTTTTTTGTTGGTGCTCTTAAGGCTGATGGGGAAGCGGGAGCTAGGCAAGCTTTCCGTCTTTGATGTGGTTATTTCTATCATGCTGGCCGAGTTGGCATCGCTCGGAATCGAGAATGTCGACAAGCCGGCCATGTATTTTTATTTGCCGATGGGGTTAATTTGCTTGCTCGAGATCGGTCTGGCGTATTTTTCCTTGAAAAGCAAAAAAGTTCGCGATGTTGTAGATGGATCAGCAGATTTGATCATTGAAAACGGGGAGATTCGTGAAGACGCGATGCGACGCAATCGTCTCAGTCTGGACGATTTGATGGTCCATCTGCGCCAAAAAAACATCAAAAATCTCGCCGACGTCGAGTTCGCCATTTTGGAGCCGACCGGGCAAATGAGCGTTTTTCCGAAAGTCGAAAAACATCCCGTGACGAAAGAGGATCTTGGAATATCCGCACCGAAGCCCGCTTCTGGCGTAACCTTTACCGGATTGCCGATCCCGCTGATCATGGACGGCAAGATCAGGGATGAGGCACTGCGCAAGATCGGCCAGAACACGTTTTGGCTGAAAAAGGAAATCCGCAAGCACGGCATCAAGGATGTCAAGCAGGTCTCTTTTTGCAGCATCGATTCCCAAGGCAATCTGTATATCGATAAAAAAGACCCCCGTCCGTATCGCTAGCGGCGGGGGAAAAAGATCGCGAGCTGATCGCCGATCCAGGGAATTCGTTTCACATCCTGCTTGCCGAGGATACGCAGTGCGACAAGCAAAGCGAGGTAAAGCACAAACCCGCTTCCGCAGCTGATGAAAAGCATCTTGGCGACCGGCAGATGGTATAACCAGTGAATGGACATGTACGAGCTCGCATAGCCCATCGCGAGCATGGCAGCGCCGATTTTTAAAAATTCCGCCGCCTGGATCGTAAAGCCGATGCCTTTGACCAGACTGACAAAATGGAGCATGGTGACAAGGGTAATGCCTAGATTGAGCGAAATGACCGCCCCATGGATGCCGAAGGCCGGGTGCATCGTCAGGATGAGCATGGCCACCGTTTTGACGAATGCGCCAATCAGGGTGTTGCGCAGAACGACGTTTGCATGGTTCAAGCC
>JBLNEJ010000387.1:0-5952 GCA_050262535.1 Clostridia bacterium | reverse complement strand
GGTTCGCTGTTTCCGCCTCGGAGCGGACGATTATGTGACCAAACCATTCCATTACGAAGAGCTGGAAGTGCGCATCAACAACTTGCTGATGCGGACGAAGCATTATGAGCAGATGGCTTTTTTGGACCCGCTGACAGGTGTTTATAATCGGCGGTATTTTCTAAATCGGCTGACCGCGGAAATGGAACGTGTCCGCCGCAAATCGGGCAAAGTATCGCTGGCGTTTCTTGATGTTGATTATTTCAAGCGCATCAATGACACGTCTGGTCATCACGCGGGAGATCTTGTTCTGCAAGGGTTTACCCATATGCTGATGGAAAGACTTCGTTCAACCGATGTACTTGCACGTTACGGCGGAGAAGAGTTTGTGGTCATGTTCCCGGATACAACCGGCGACGAAGCAACAGCGATCGTGACGGAACTGCTGGATCAGGCAAGAACGTTCCCGGTTGCATCAATGGAAGGGGAAAACTATTCCGTTACGTTTTCAGCCGGCGTAATTGAGTGGAGAGCGGAATGGAGTGTGGAGGAATGGATTCAGCTTGGGGACGAGGCGATGTATCTCGCGAAGCAGCAGGGGCGCAATCAGGTTGTACAAAGCGATGGTAATCCTCGTTCGCGCTCGATGGGAGACGCGGTACAAAATGCAGTGAGCCGGCGAAAATGCGTTCTTGTGGCTGACGATGATGCGATCATCCGCTCCATGCTTGTTTCACGGCTGCGCAATTTTCCGATTGAGGTCATCGAAGCAACAGATGGCGAGCAAGCGATGGCCAGTTTGAAAAGCGGCAGGATCGACTTGTGCATCCTGGATGGAGTGATGCCCAAGCTGGATGGATTCAGTTTGCTTGCCAAGATCAAACAAAATGAGCAGCTGAAAAAAGTGAAAGTGATGATGCTCTCCGGGCGAAAACACGAGGAGGACGTTGTGCGCGGGCTTATGCTAGGGGCAGATGAATATATGGCAAAGCCCTTCTCGCTGGTTGAACTGGAAATCCGCGTAAAACGGCTGCTGGAGATGAAGTAAAGAAATACCTGCAAAATGATGGAAATCAAGCGAGGGTTATTGAATTACCCGAAAGCTCTCGCTATAGTAGTGCTATTGGACGAAGAAACAATCTGGCTGCCAGAAGGGGTCGGGGGCTTATGTTATTTCGCTGGATTGGAACGCTTATTGGAGCAGTTCTGAGTGTGTTTTGGATGCTGATCGCTTGGGCAACCTCCCAACAGGTCAACGTCCTTGCAATGGTTGTCGTCTTATCGGTGATGCAAATTGGTTTTGGATACTGGCTCGGCAAGAAATTCGAACACTTGCAAAGCATGGCACACCACGATTCTCTGACCGGATTGCTGTCACATCGCCGCTTTCTTGAACTGCTTGGCAAGGAGATCGATCGTGCAAAGCGGCACTGCTATCCAGTCACCATGATGTTCATCGATTTGGATAATTTCAAGAAATACAATGACAGCTTCGGTCATCCGGAAGGGGACAAGCTCCTCTTTCACTTTGGACAGGTTCTGCAAAAAACGGTACGTACCCATGACGAGGTGGGGCGTTGGGGCGGGGAAGAATTCGTTATTCTTTTGCCTCATACCGATACACAGCAGGCGATGCTGGTGGGAGAGCGACTGCGGAAATCCGTGCGCAACGAGCTTGGCGGCGTGACGGCCAGTATTGGAATTGCAACGTTTCCCAGCCATGCAAATTCTGCAGCTGAACTGGCAGCGCAGGCCGATACGTTGATGTATGAAGCGAAGCAGACAAAAGATTGCATGATTGCAGGATCATGAGTAAAGCGTTCACGTTGGACTAAAACGTCCAAGTACGGGAACGCTTTTTTTATGTGTTGCGCTAGCAATGGGTCATTTTGGCTAGACTAAAGAAAGCGGATGTTTCAGGCCTGGGACTTCTAGATTAAAAAATTTACAAAATCTTAACAATACCTTTACAAAAATACTACATAATCGTAATTGATTTTAAATTTACCTCAACAGTTTGTTTGGTTATAATCGTAGAGGCGCAATTATCCATAAGGAGTGTGTGGTATGTTCAAGTCCAAGAAACACAGCTTTTTCGATCTGTTTGAGCAGCAAGCTGCCATTGTTCACAAAGGAACGCATCTTTTCAGCGAAATGGTAGGGAATTATCATGACGTGGAAGGAAAGGTAGCAGCAATAAAAGCTGTCGAAAGAGAAGGGGACGAACTCGTTCGCAAGATCATGAACGAATTAAATTCTACGTTTATCACTCCGTTAGAGCGTGAGGATATTCACTCGTTGGCGCATACTCTCGATTCGGTTCTCGATTATGTCGATGGTGTTGCGGACCGTATGTTTTTGTATCAGGTGAAACAGCCGGATGCCGGGTTGCTGGCGCAAGCCAATATTTTGGCTAAATGCACGGCGAAGCTGATCGAACTCATTCGAACCTTGCGTAAGCTGGATCACAACGTTGTATCGGAAATCGCGCGTGAAATCAAGGCATTGGAGCATGAATCCGACCGCAATTACCGCAAGATGGTGTCGCAGCTCTTGAATGCACCGGGACAAGACCCGATCGAGGCAATCAAATTGAAGGAGATTTATGACAAATTGGAGGACTGTGCAGACTTTGCCGAGGATGTTTCGAACCTGGTAGAAGGGATCGTGCTGAAGAATGCCTGAGATGTCTTCTGATCTGCTGATTCTCATTCTGGTCGTCGTGATGGCGCTCAGTTTCGACTTCATCAACGGCTTCCATGATACAGCGAATGCCATTGCCACTTCGGTATCGACACGGGCGATAAGTCCGCGGGCCGCTGTACTGTTGGCTGCCTGCTTCAACCTGCTCGGCGCCCTTACCTATACGGGTGTCGCGAAAACAATTGGGGGAAGCATTGCGGACCCGTTTAAACTGGAAAACGGCCTTGTGGTTGTTCTGGCCGCGCTTACCTCCGCGATTTTATGGAATCTGATTACGTGGTGGTTCGGTATCCCCAGCTCTTCATCCCATGCCTTGATTGGTGGGGTGAGCGGAGCGGTTGTCGGTGCTGCCGGTTTTGGAGCTATTAACGCAGCCGGTTTTATCGGTATCGTACAAGCCCTGATCGTCTCGCCGATCGTGGCGTTTGTCGTCGGTTTTATCGTTATTAAGCTCATCTCGGGTTTGGTTGCAAATGCAGCATATCATAAAACAAACAGCAAGTTCCGTGTTTTGCAGGTGTTGTCGGCATCCTGGCAATCGTTCAGCCATGGAGCCAATGACGCGCAAAAAACAATGGGGATTATCGCATTCGCGATGGCTTCCGGCGGTTTTCTGCATTCGCCGGCAGGACAAATTGAGATTCCGCTGTGGGTGAAATTGTCCGCTGCCATGGCAATGGCGCTCGGAACCTCTGTCGGTGGTTGGAAAATCATTAAAACAATGGGCGGCAAAATCATGAAGATTAAGCCGATCAGCGGCTTTTCCGCTGATATTTCGTCGGCGATGATTATTACGATTTTTACTGCACTGAAGCTACCTGTAAGTACGACGCACGTCATTACATCCTCCATTCTCGGGGTCGGTGCTTCGCAAAAGTTCTCGGCAGTGAAATGGGGGGTAGCGGGGCGGATCATCGTGACGTGGATTGTCACCTTACCCTGTACCGCACTGCTCGGCGCTGCATGCTATGTCGTGTTTGACGTGTTCCTATAAACGATTCATGAAAAAGAGTGTGTCCGCATATGCCGGATTCGCTCTTTTTTGTTACAATAAAGGAAGTGGCATTGCCACAAAATTTCATCAGGTCGTGTTGGAACGTCGCCCCCACAAGCTGTCGGCTTCGTTGCCTTCGACAGTGTTAGTGTTTGAAACTTTGGATTCTTCAAGCAAGGAGGCATGTGCATGTCAACTGCCATAATCAGTGTACGCACCCCATAGTGGGGGCGTAGGAGCCAAACCGCCTGCAACCTGGAGGTTTGGAACGTGAATAAGCAGATGTATTTATATATTAACGCCTGCTCTGATCTTGGTTCGCGGATGAACATGATTGCGGTATCTGCATTGTTGTTCACCCACGAAAATAGCGCATTTTGGCTGATGGCCTATTTCGTTGCAAGACAAGTTGGAGCATTGCTATCCAGTTTATATGCGGGTATGCTCGCGGATCGGTGGGACCGTCGCAGATTGATGATGGCAAGCGATGTGCTATGCGGCTTGTCGATCGGATTGGTTGCTGTTTTTCCCTATCCGCTCGTTGCCGTGCTCGCCGCATTTTTCGTCGGGATGTTGTACAACGTGTTTCAAATCAGCTTCGATGCTTCGTTGCCCCAGCTGTTTGGTGAAGGCAATGTGTATGCGACCAACAGCAAGGTTGTCCGGTTGGGCATGCTGGCGAGCTTGCTCGGATTTATGGTCGGCGGATTTCTTGCTGACCAGGTTGGTTCCCGATATTTGATCGCTTTTGACGCCTTCACTTTCATCCTTTCTGCAACATTTCTGTCCAGACTGCGTTGGAACAGTGCCCCTGTAAAAGCGGGTGCCAAGCCGGAATGGCTCACTGATTTGCGTATAGTCGCCAGCTATTTGAAGGATCGGCCACTTTATTCGTATTTGTTGGGCATCGGATTTCTCTATGCATTCGCTTCAACTTCGTGGAACTACGGCTTGCCGCTTTTGTCACAAACCATGGGCAATGTTCAATCGACGATGCATGGGATGATGTGGACCACGATTGTCGCAGGGGGCTTTTTCGGTTCCTATTTGCTGGGAAAAGTCCGGTTTGCCTTGATTCCAGCCTTGCTGGTTTCTATGAGCCTGTTTGCTTTGTTGATTTCGTTCGCTTTTTGGGGTAGCGGTCCTGTCGTAACCCTCGTAATGCTGTTTGTAGCAGGCTGTGTAGATGCACAGACCCAAATGGCCCAGCGCACGCTGATGCAGGGAAGTGCCAATCATCTGCGTGGGCGAATACTCGGCAGCACAGCGCTGTTAGCCCGAATTGGCTTTTTGCTCGGGTTTTCGGTGGAGCCGTTCCTTATCCAACAGTTTTCTTTAGAAGGAATGGTACTTGCTATTCAAGGGGCAGTTCTCATGAGTCTCCTGTTGCTTGCTGTACCTATGCTACGAAGTGCCCGTCAAACGTTGCCAGAATGACGGTGCCGGTTTGATTCGAATAAAGCGATAGGAGCCAGACGGTATGTACAACAGCATGCCGTCTGTTTGCTTTAGCACGATTCCGGACGAATCAAAATCAATCAATTGGCCCTCCTCGATTTCATCATCCGGCGTGCTGATCATGTGGGGCGCCATGTGCACGATGACAGGGCGCTCCAGATAATTGCTGAGCATCGCTGTATCCACATCATTACCTCCTTTGGAAACAGTTTGAATAGTAGTAGCAGTTTTGCCCAAAACATGTGATTGTAAAACAACGCTGGCTGTGGAAAATGAAAAACAGCCCGGCGACGTGCCGAGCTGTTCCTCTTTCTGTTAAAGTGAAGGCTTGTGCTGTTTTTGCCTCCGTCCCACGATCACGAGCAGGATGACCCCTGCGACAGCGAGCGTCAAGCTGACCAGCTGGGCTACGCGAAGACCGGCAAACATCAGACTGTCGGTGCGCATGCCTTCAATGAAGAAGCGACCGATTGAATACAAAATCATGTAGCTGAACAGTACTTGACCATCAAAGCGCTTGAACCGGTAAAGCATCAGCAGCAGGATCGCACAGACGAGCAGGTTCCACAGTGATTCATATAGAAACGTAGGATGGTAATAGTGGCCATCGATCAGCATCTGGTCCCGAATGAAGGCTGGAAAATGGTTCATGAATTCCGCTGACACTTCTCCACCGTGGGCTTCCTTGTTAATGAAGTTCCCCCAGCGCCCGATCGCCTGGCCAAGAATGACGCTCGGCATCAGAATGTCGCCAACAGTCAGGAACGGCAGGTTGTATTTTTTGATATACAGCGTGCCAGCGATCAAACCGCCGATCA
>JBLNEJ010000386.1:0-5554 GCA_050262535.1 Clostridia bacterium | reverse complement strand
CATGCCGATTGCAATCGTGTTGATCCTTGTGTTTTTGCAGTCCTTTTCCGAGCTGCTGCTCCCGACGCTGATGGCGGAGATCGTCAATACGGGAATCATTCACGGCGATGTTCCGTACATTTTGAAAATTGGCGGCTACATGCTGCTCGTCACTGCAGCGGGAATGGCTTGTTCAGTAGCGGCCAGCTTTTTGTCAGCCAAGGTGTCGTCCGGCTTCGGCAAAATGCTGCGCGGCAAAGTGTTCGCCCATGTAGAGAACTTCTCCTTGCAGGAGTTCGACAAAATTGGGACGGCATCGCTGATTACGCGAACGACGAATGATATTACCCAGGTTCAGCAGGTGCTGACGATGATGATGCGAATGATGGTGATGGCGCCGATGATGTGCATTGGTGGTATCGTCATGGCGGTTTCTAAGGACCCGAAGCTTTCGCTTGTCATCGTCACGGTCATTCCGCTTCTGATCGCGGCGATTGTGGCGGTTGTGAGACGGGGGATGCCGCTGTTCAAAGCAATGCAGGTCAAGCTGGACAACTTGAATCGCGTCCTGCGCGAGGGGCTGACCGGGATTCGCGTCATCCGCGCGTTCAATCGCCTGCAGCATGAAGAGCAACGTTTTCGTCTGGCCAATCTCGATCTGACGGAAACGTCGATCAAGGTAAACAAAATCATGGCGATCATGATGCCGACGATGATGCTGTTCATGAATCTGTCGATCATCGCGATTATCTGGTTCGGTTCCATCCGCATTGACGGCGGACATATGCAGGTGGGCGATTTGATGGCGTTTATCCAGTATGCCATCCAAATTTTGTTCTCGCTCATGATGGTGTCGATGATGTTTGTGATGATTCCTCGTGCGTCCGTCTCCGCTGTTCGCATCAATGAAGTGCTGGATATGGTTCCGCAAATCAAGGACAAGGAAAACGTCAAGCACACGGAGCAGCAGAAGGGCATCGTTGAATTCCAGAATGTCACTTTCAGCTATCCGGGCGCAGAAATGCCTGCGCTATCCGATATCTCATTGACCGCCAAGCCAGGCGAGGTGACTGCCATTATCGGGGGAACCGGTTCGGGCAAAACGACGCTGATCAACCTGATCCCGCGATTTTATGATTGCAGCAGCGGCAGGGTACTGGTCGATGGGGTTGATGTACGAGAGCAGCCACAGGAACAGTTGCGGGCCAAAATCGGCTTTGTCCCCCAACAGGCGGTGCTGTTTACCGGGACGATCGCCGATAACATCCGCTACGGCAAGGAAGAGGCTGCAACCGCTGAAGTTGAGCATGCGGCGGCAATTGCTCAGGCTAGCGAATTTATCAGCGGGTTGGAACAAGGGTTTGATTCGCAGATTGCCCAGGGCGGTACCAATCTGTCAGGCGGACAGAAGCAGCGTCTATCCATTGCCCGTGCACTGGTCAGAAAGCCGAAGATATATGTATTTGACGACAGCTTTTCTGCTCTGGATTTCAAGACAGATGCCAAGCTACGGGCTGCCTTGAGGGAAGAAACAGCCGATGCGACCGTCATTATCGTCGCCCAGCGGGTCAGCACCATTATCGATGCAGATCGCATCATCGTGCTGGATCAAGGCAAAGTCGCTGGAATCGGCAATCATCGGGAGCTGATGGACACCTGTCCGGTTTACCGTGAAATCGTGTCCTCCCAGCTGTCAGAGGAGGAAATCGCATGAAGCAGGAGCGATCCGCACCGCAAATGGGCTTTGGTCCGGGGGGCAGAGGGCCGGGTGGTCACCTCGGCATGACCATGCCTGTGCAAAAAGCGAAAAATTTCAAAGGGACGTTAAAAAGGCTATCCGGCTATTTGAAGCCGCGCAAATATCAGCTGCTGGCCGTTCTTGTGGCAGCGGTTGTAAGCACCATCTTCAGCATCATCAGCCCCAAAATTATGGGGAATGCGACAACCAAGCTGTTTGAAGGCATCATGCAGAAGATGCAGGGGGTGCCGGGGGCGGCTGTTGACTTCGGCTATATCGCGAACATTTTGCTCATTCTCGGCGGATTGTATGTGATCAGTTCGATGTTTGGCTATCTTCAGCAGTTTTTGATGGCGGGTGTGGCACAACGCACGGTCTATGACTTGCGAAATGAAGTGAGCGCGAAGCTGTCACGGCTGCCGCTTTCCTACTATGACACGCGGACGCATGGGGAAATTCTCAGCCGTGTCGTCAACGATGTGGACAATATCAGCAATACGCTGCAGCAGAGCTTGACGCAGCTAATCACATCGGTCGTGACACTGGTCGGCGTCATCGTCATGATGCTCACCATCAGCCCGCTGATGACATTGATTCTGGTCATAACGCTCCCGCTCAGCTTCGTGGTGACGAAGGCGATTGCGACCCGTTCGCAGACGTTTTTCCGCGGGCAGCAATCGACGCTGGGCGAGTTGAATGGGCACGTAGAGGAAATGTATACTGGCCACCGGATTATCAAAGCGTTCGGCCATGAGAAAAAATCGGTCGCTACGTTCGATGAAATCAACGACAAGCTGTACGAGTCGGGATGGCGGGCACAATTCATCTCTGGCATCATCATGCCGCTGATGGGCTTCATCAACAACATCGGCTATGTGCTGATCAGCGTCGTTGGCGGATATTTGGTCACGCAACAGGCGATCAAGATCGGGGATATTCAGGCATTTTTCCAATATGCACGGCAGTTTGCCCAGCCGATCACGCAGACCGCGAATATTGCCAACATCATTCAATCCACGATTGCCTCGGCTGAGCGCGTCTTCGAGCTGCTTGACGAAGAGGAGGAGACGGCAGAGACAGCAAAACCAGCCGTTCTTGCGCAGCCGAAAGGAGATGTCCGTTTCGAGGGGGTGCAATTCGGCTACAAACCGGATGACCTGCTGATCGATGACATGAATATCGATGTCAAATCCGGGCAAACAATCGCCATTGTGGGGCCGACCGGTGCAGGTAAAACGACGCTGATCAACCTTTTGATGCGTTTCTACGAGGTGAATGGCGGGCGTATCACCATCGACGGCACCGATATTACCGCATTGACGCGGGGACATCTGCGCAGCATGTTTGGGATGGTGCTGCAGGAGACGTGGCTGTTTAACGGGACGATTCGGGACAATATCGCCTACGGACGCGAGGGGGCGACCGAAGCGGAAATCGTGCAAGCGGCAAAAGCGGCCCACGCGGACCATTTCATTCGTACGTTGCCCGATGGCTATGACACCGTTTTGAATGAGGAGGCGTCCAACATTTCGCAAGGGCAAAAGCAGCTGCTCACCATAGCCCGGGCGATTCTGGCCAATCCGTCCATTCTCATTCTTGACGAGGCAACAAGCAGTGTCGATACACGAACGGAGGTGGCGATCCAGCGCGCGATGAACGAACTGATGAAGGACAGAACAAGCTTCGTCATCGCCCACAGGCTGTCCACCATCCGCGATGCCGACCTGATTCTCGTTATGGAAAAAGGCCGCGTGATCGAAAGCGGCACCCACCAGGGGTTACTCGCTCAAGGTGGCTTTTACGCCGAGCTGTACAACAGCCAGTTTGCGGGGGGAGGGCGCCAGAAGGAAGTCGTGTGAAGCCGCTGCGACGGATGCCCTCGGACCACTACTACTTGTCGAAGCAAGCAACGCGGGAGCAGTCCCGCGTTTTTTTTGCGCACATTCAATTCTTGTAGGCTTTCAACACAATCACAGCATTATGCCCGCCAAAGCCGAAGGAATTCGATAGCCCAATGCTCAAGGAAGCTTCACGGGCAACATTCGGGACATAATCCAAATCACATTCAGGATCTTGTTCCTCCAGATTGATGGTCGGCGGGATGATGCTTTCTTGAAGGGTTTTCACCAGAGCGATGGCTTCAACGGCACTTGCCGCTCCCAGCAGATGACCCGTCATGGACTTGTTCGCCGTGATCGGAATCCGATAAGCCTCGTCGCCAAACAGCCGTTTGATCGCCAGCGTTTCCGACCGGTCACCGAGCGCTGTGCTGGTGGCATGGGCACTGATGACATCCACTTCATCGAGGGCAATCCCGGCATTCTGGATCGCCAGCTTCATCGCCTGGTAAGCGCCGATCCCCTCTGGATGGGTCGCCACCATATGATAGGCGTCAGAGCTCGCGCCATAGCCAATGACCTCCGCATAAATGTGGGCACCTCTTTGCACCGCATGGGAAAGCGACTCCAGAACGAGGACTCCGGCACCTTCCGCCATCACGAATCCGTCTCTTTTTGCATCGAACGGACGGCTGGCTCGGGTAGGTTCATCGTTGTGCGTCGATAAAGCGGTTGCGTTGCCAAAGCTTGCTAACGAGATGTCCGTAATAGCAGCCTCCGTGCCTCCGGCAAATACGATGTCCATGTCGCCAGAACGAATATACCGGAATGCTTCTCCAATCGATGTATTTCCGATGGAGCAAGCCGTCACCGGAGACAGGGTCGGGCCCAAGGCGCCAAATTCAATGCTGATCATCGCAGCAGCCATATTCGAAATCATCATGGGGACCAAAGATGGGCTGACCCGTTCTGGGCCACGCTCCCGAATAACCGCGTCCTGATCCACTAAGGTTTGAATGCCGCCGACGCCAGAGCCGACGAATACACCCAGTCGCTCCCGATCGATCTCTTCAAGCGAGAGTCCCGAATCGTTCAAAGCTTGCCGGGCAGCTGCCACAGCGAACTGGCAAAAACGGTCCATCCGCCGTGCTTCTTTGCGTCCAAGCAACTCATCTGCATCGAAATCCCGGACCAACCCGGCGATTTTGGCCTTGTGTCTGGAAACATCAAACGTATCAATCCGGGAAATCCCGGATACCCCTTTTCGCAGCTGACTCCAAAAGCTTTCGACCGTGTTCCCGAGCGGTGAAATCACACCCATTCCCGTAATTACGACTCTTTCCATGATCGCTGTTCTCCTTTTGTTACGACATCTTATCATGATCTTGTCACGTCCTTTATCCTATTACAAGTTATAGATTATAATAGGATAATGAGTACCATGATAACAGGAATGAACAGGTGAGCGATGAGATGGATAAAGACACGAGACTGCAAGCACGGTCGGCTTTTTTGAAAGCAAAACGAGCCAAGATTTCCCCCGAATCGGTCGGGCTGACACCAGGCACCCGTAGAAGAACACCGGGTCTGAGAAGGGAAGAGGTCGCCCAACTGGCCGGAGTCAGCACCACATGGTATACGTGGCTGGAACAGGGACGAGACATCCGCATGTCTTCTTCGGTTTTGGATTGTATCGCAATCGCACTGCAGTTGACCTTGGATGAAAAGAAATATTTGTATTCGTTAACCATGGAGTCCGGTTCGCAAGCAACGATGCTGCAGGAGGAACCACCTGAAATCAGTCCGTCTTTGCAAAAGATTTTGCAAGAGCTGCGTTATTGCCCGACGATCATTTCTGACAGACACTATCACATTGTCGGATGGAATGAGGCAGCAGCCAACGTTTTTCTGGATTTCGGGAAAATCCCGTTTGAGCAGCGCAACATGATTCGGCTGTTGTTTACAAGAAAAGAGCTGCAGCGGCTGGCGGTCAACTGGG
>JBLNEJ010000385.1:0-12891 GCA_050262535.1 Clostridia bacterium | reverse complement strand
ATTTTGTAAATCAGCGAATGAACAAGGATCAAATTGTAAGCTTGGCATTGCTGGGCGATGAAATCAGTCCGGGGGTAATGTTCACTTACGACTCGGATCAATCGACGACTGCCGCTTTGCGCCCACAACTGGTTTTAGAATCTGCTGCTGGTGTGCCAACGGTTACCCCAACTACCACTGCGGAAGATATACAGTCTACGACCGGACTGGTGATCACCGCGAACACAGCGGACGGTAGTTCTGTCACCCACTTCAAGATCAGTGGCATCACCGGGGGAACCTTGTACAAGCATGACGGCGTGACGATGCTCATTAATGGTGACTTCATTACGGCAGCTGAAGGTATGGCAGGATTAAAGTTCACGCCTGCGGCAAATGCCAACAGTCCAGCGGGCGATGTGTTTTCGTTTAACGTTCAGGCTGCTTTCGATCCAGCTGGAACGGGTCTAAGCCCCGCTACAACGGCAACCATCACGGTCTCAGAAGTAAATGATCCTCCCCTTGCAGTAGATGATACACTTGCATCAATCGAGATGAATTCAGGAGCACAGACCATTCCATTTGCAACGCTGCTGGCGAACGACAGCCCGGGCCCTGCCAATGAGAGCGGCCAGACGCTGACGATTACATCTATTAGTACTCCCGTGGGAGGTACTGTGAGCGTTAGCGGGTCGAACGTGGTTTTCACACCAATCACGAATTATTCAGGAAATGCCAGCTTCCGCTACACGATGACAGACAATGGGACAACCATTGACGTATCAGACCCCAAATCAAGCCAAGCGACAATGTCGTTCACAATTCATCCGCCTTTACTCGAACCAACTGTAACAAGCGCCGAGACCACGGAAGATACACAGACCACCAGCGGGTTGGTCATTACGCCCAACGCTGCCGAGCAACGTACCGCAACGCATTACAAGGTCAGCGGGATTACCGGGGGGACCTTGTACAAGCATGACGGCGTGACGATGCTCTTTAATGGCGACTTCATTACGGCAGCTGAAGGTACGGCAGGATTAACGTTCACGCCTGCGGCAAATGCCAACAGTTCAGCGGGCGACGTGTTTTCGTTCAATGTACAGGCTGCACTGGATTCAGCGGGAACAGCAATGAGTTCCCCTGCAACGGCAACCATCACGGTCACAGAAGGTAACGATTCTCCCCTCGCAGCAGATGATGCACTTGCCTCGATCGACATCGATTCAGGAGAACGGACGATTCCTTTTGCAACGCTGCTGGCGAACGACAGCTCTGGACCCGCCAATGAGAGCGGCCAGACGCTGACGATTACAGCAGTTGATACCCCTGTGGGAGGTAGCGTGAATTTTAGCGGGTCGAACGTGGTGTTCACACCAGCCACGAACTATTTAGGAAATGCCAGCTTCCGCTACACGATGACAGACAATGGGACAACCAATGGCCAGCCAGATCCCAAATCAAGCCAGGCATCCGTGACGTTCGTGATTAACCAGGTTTTATTCCAGCCGACTGTAACTAGCGCCGAGACCACGCAAGATACTCAGACCGCCAGCGGGCTGGTCATTTCGCCTAACACTGCAGATCAAAGTGCCGCGACGCACTACAAGATCAGTGAGATCACTGGCGGCACATTGTACAAGCATGATGGCACGACAATGATCCATGACGGTGACTTTATTACTGCAGCTGAAGGTGACGCCGGATTAAAATTCACGCCGGCGACAGGGGCATCCATCGTTACGGGCTACACGTTCTCGTTTCAGGTACAATCGGCGCTGGATCATTCAGGTAGAGGTCTTAGCCCTAAAGCGCTGGCAACGATACGAACACTCGCCTTTCCGCCAATCTTGTCAGCAGACACATTGAACAATAACCAGGTGAATCCAATCGAGATCACATTCCCTGACAACGCACTCTGGAGAGCAGCGATTACGGCGGTCAAGTACAATGGAACACCGCTCGTACAGGGTCGGGATTACAGCATCTCAACGGGTAAAATAACGGTTGAGCCGGGCGTATTGAGTTTGGGTAGCCATACAATTACAGTAACAGCAACGAATTACGCAGATGCATCTGTGAACCAGGAAATTACCTCCAACAACGCGATTTTGCGGAATTTGAGCGTAAGCAGCGGCCCATTGAATGAATCGTTTCACCCGAATACGCTGGGGTACACACAAACTGTTACCAGCAGTATCGCAAGCCTGATGGTTACCCCAGAAGCAGATGATCCAGATGCAAGCGTGACCGTAAATGGTGTAACCGTAAACAGTGGTGAGCAAAGCAGTCCGATCAATCTGAAAGTTGGACGCAATACCATCACTGTCATCGTGACCGCAGGGGATGGTGTGACAACAACCACATACACCATTACAGTGAACAGACAATCGGTGACGCCGTCTTACTTCCCCGTGGAAAACATCACCCTGAGTCAGCCGGAACTGACATTGACGGCAGGTGGAGATGCCGCTTCTTTGAAAGCAACTATTACTCCATCGTACGCAACGATCCAAACCGTGACATGGGAAAGCAGTAACACAGATGTAGCAACCGTTGACGAACACGGTGTGGTGACGCCAATTGCGGCGGGTACAGCAACCATTACGGTAACAACCGATGATCAAGCCAAGACGGCAACCAGCAAGGTGAACGTTGTCGAGGAAGAAGTGAAGAAGTTGGTCGGGCTGAAATCTTCCGAAAAAACGATTTTGCTCAAACCGAAGCAATTAACTTCAATCAAACTTTATGCAACCTATTCCGATGGTTCAAAAGAAGAAATCACCAAAGACAAGGGCGTTACTTATCGTACCAGCACAAGCAAAATCGCGACCTTCATAAAGGGTACAATCCGAGCGAGAAGTGTAGAAGGTACAGCCACGCTGACCGCGACCTACCAAGGAGAAACGATCAACATCCCTGTTGTGGTTTCCAAGGTAGGAGTGAAGAGCCTCGAAATGAAGCAAACAGACCTCCAACTCGAAACAGACCAGGAGGAACAGCTCACGCTCGAAGCAACTCTTTCCAATAAGGAAACGGAGGATGTCACCGAGCTGGCCACCTGGACAAGCAGCGACCAAACCGTTGCAACCGTTGATGAGAACGGAAAAGTGACTGCAATTGCCTCCGGGACAGCGGTCATTACAGCTACCTACGGCGGAGAAACAACCGAGCTATCCGTAGAGGTGACCGAGGCGAAAGAGGTCAAACGCATTTCCGTAAACAAACGCAATGTAACGGTAGCAGTAGACAAAGAACAACATGTCAAACTGACCGCTACGTATAAAGACAACTCGAAAAAAGTCGTAACCGACATCGCAAAATGGGCAAGTGAAGACGAATCTATTGCGACCGTCAAAGATGGCGTCATCAGCGGAAAAGCTACAGGAACAGTAAAAATCCAGGCAATATATCAAGGTCAGGCCGTAACCATTACCGTTAAAGTTAAGTAAGAACCATGAAAAACTCACATTCTCTCTTTTAGCGTGCACCCCTTAAAGCGGACATGGGAAAAACCCCTGCGGTTTCCCGATGAACGTTAGGGGGTGCATTTTTATGCCAGCAAATTGATACAAAAAATTGTAACCTTTTCCATTCATTTTCCGACTACTGGTTGAGAAAAAAAGCATGAGAGGAAGATGTTCAATTGAAACAGATAAAAAAGTCCCGAGTACTTAGTCAAACAACAGCTTTGCTACTTGCAACCAGCCTGATTTCACCTTTTCAGATAATGGCGTTTTCCACCAATACACTTGCCGCATCAGATCAGGTTCATGCCGACGCGGGGCAGGCGTTGAGCGGAGTTGTGAAAGAGGCACTTGAGCGCATGAAGAAACTGTATCCCCAATTGCACGACTACCCCTTTGTATCAGTCAATGATCAAGCAACAGACAACGTGGGCAATCCAGTGGTAGAAATCTTCCTTAGTCAGGATCGGGATAGAAAGGATGCGCCACATGCGACAGTAATCGTCGATTCCGCCACAGGCTCCGTTCAGGGGTTCCAGATCATGTCAGGGAAATCGATGGTCAATCCCCCAACCTATGCGTTAGCAAAAGAAAAAACAGATGTTTTTTTGCCAAAGCTGCTTGGATCTGACATTCTCCAGCACTACAAACCAAGCAGTCAAGAAGGGCTTCTTACTTCGATCGAGGAGGCAGGGAGCACCTTGAATCTGCGAAGCGTGTTATATGAACGGGTCATTGATGGTATCATCGTTGAAGGTGATGCGCTTTCTCTTGCTGTCGATGCAGATGGAGGCATTGCCTATCTGCATCGTCTGGCTGCATCGAAAGTAGATAAACTGCCGGATCGAAACAACTTGTTATCTGTTCAACAGGCAAGTGCGAAATTTCCGCAATTTATGGACCTGGTTTATGTGGAACGAATGACCTATAAGGGTGCGCTGACCCAGACTGAAAAAAGTCGACCGGCCTTACTTTATGCTACCGCCATTTATGCCAGCACAATGGATGCCAAAACGGGGAAATACTTCCCTACTGATATGGCGGGACGGATGTACTCCTTCTCGAAAGGACCGGTTGTCAAAACGAATCCAGGAGGCAAGGTGCTGTTTGCCAAGAATGAGCAGGAAGCAGCAAACCTTCTGACACGTGAGTTCGGGATCTCGCTCAAGGGAATGGTATATGCTCCACACGCAGCCACACCAGCTCCGGGTCGAAAATCCTATATTTGGGAAAGTGCGACAGCACGAATTGAGCTGGAAACTCGGAACAATCAGCTCATTGGTTTTGAAACATCACTCCGTTCAACCGGAAGCCAGCCCAAACCAAAGATCTCGGAACAACAGGCTGCCAAAATGGCTTTGCCAGTCCTGCAAACCTATTTGCAAAAAGATGTGAAAGAGCTTCTCCCCTCTTCGCAGGACGTACATATATCGAAGCAGAAATATCCGATCGTCACATTCGGTTTTTCCAAGGTGCACAGTGGGATCCCGGTAGCCGACCGAAATTACTCGGTATCAATCAATTTGGAAACAGGAAAGGTTGCTGGAATCCATGGAGACTTTGATCAAAAACCGGTACCGCTTCCACCCGCCAATAAGCGGATTTCCCCAGAGCAGGCTGCTGCGAATTTCCTGAAGGCACATCCGCTGGAATTGCGATTAATCAAGCAGACGTATGTATATCGTCCGCAAATCAAGCAAGGTGACCAATTTGTTGATGCGATGACCGGACAGGTACTAACTCCATAAGAGGACTATCACTACGAGCGACCATCTGTCAGCGATTACGGAATGGTCGCTTCCTGCAAAGGAGCGTCTTATCTTGAATGAAGATCTTGAAATCAGGATCAGGGAGATCTTTCGCTGTCATTACGAGGATATCTATCATTTCCTGGTCTATTTTACAGGGAATCGAAATGAGGCCGAGGACCTTACACAAGAAGTATTTATTCGACTGCTTCATGCCCTTCCCTCCTATCACGGGCTGTCATCCATGAAAACCTGGATTTTTGCCATTGCTCGAAATGTTGCCGTTGATCACCACCGCAAGCAAAAATTCTCCTTTCTTTCCCCCGATAAATGGCTCAAGAGAGTATCTTCTACAAGTGGGAAGCCGGAAGAGGAGCTGGAGAAAAAAGAGCTTCATGGTGAACTGTACGAGGCGCTGAAAAGGCTCAAGCCAAACTATCGGACGGTCATTATTCTAAGAGGACTCAAGGAATACAGCGTAAAAGAAACGGCACAAATTCTTGGGTGCAGTGAGTCAAAAGTAAAGGTAGATTATCATCGTGCTCTGAAGTTGCTGGAAAACCATATTTCCTCTGATTTATTTATAAAGGTAGGGGTTACGCATGAACTGGGATGGTAATTGTGTGAAGGAGGAGTCAATCCTCCAACCAAGAAAGGAATTCACAGAGAAGCTGGAGGCACTCTTACTTGAAGAAGCGCGCAAAATCAAGCGAAAGCACCAGGTAAAACGCCGCATCTCCCGAAATATGCAGTTGGCTGCGGGGTTAGCCCTTGTCATCGGCATCACCACGTCAACAGGAAAACTCTTGGTGCAGCATAACGTAATAAACAATCCTTCTAATCACCTGGCCGCACCCGATTCCTGGCAAGTGACTTCCCACCGCCACGAAGCAGTGAACCAGCCTGACCAGCAAATTTCACAGGATCGTACGAAAATTGAAACGGTTGCCCCCACTCAAACCCAGCAAAGTACTCCAATGAAGGAAAGTAAGCCCGCTCCGACTCACCTTGAGGTCAAGCAGAATGTACAGGAGCAATCACCGCTTCATTTCGTTGATCAGAATAGGAATGACCAGGACGGAATCATTCTAGGAATGAAAGAAGAGGTAAAAAAACGGTACAACGTCGATTTATCCCAATACAGGCTCAATCCCCTATCGAGCGAAAAATCGGAAGGGCACTTTGTTTTTGAACGAACGGTGAAAGGAATTCCCGTTTGGGGAGAAAGCTTGACCCTATCATTATCGAAGAATGGCTCAATAGACGGGGTGAATTGGGACACCATCGACGGCAAGGACTATCAGGAATCAAGGTTTCCTGAACCAACCGGGGTTTTGACGGCGGAGGAAGTACAGCAGAAATTGAAGAATTATGTCCGACTGGTTTATTTCGAGGAATATGCAACAAAACGCTCCCCGTTTTCACAGAGCGTCCTGGAAAAAAAACCGGTCTTAACCTATCAATTTCAGTTCAACGGATCAATCGATGCCTTTACGGGCAAGACGATCGAACCATCACAGCTGGGAACGACTCATGCAGTCTCACCGATTCCGGTTCAATCAGGAGGTGGCTTGTTCATCCGCTCAGAGGAGGAAGCACGCAATGCCATGACGACCTTCGGTGGAATAAGAGACGATGGGGATGTACAGATACAATCTGAATCGAACCTGAAAATTATTCGGTGGGTGGAGAAAAACGGTCGCATCGTTACCGTGCAGACGGATCATGAAACAGGGCGGGTCATCGGGATGGAGGTAAGTGGAAGCAACAGCGATCGCGACAATCATGCATCGGCGGCAAGTCATTCACTTTCAAAAAAAGCTGTATCCGTGCTGGAACAAATGCTTGATCCTGAAGTAAAAGAAGTGCATTTGGAAAGAACGATACAAAAAGAGCATGGGACAGAATATTGCTTCGTCCCCCTTCATCAGGGAGTTCCCGTAATCGACCGAACGTTTTTCATTACGCTTGATAATCAAACCGGAGAGATTATTGGCATTCAAGGTGATTTTACCCGATCATCTGCTGCCCTGCCTTCCCAACAGCACATTCTCTCGATCGATGAAGCTCTTGCAACAATTATGAAGAACACGCATTTTGAATTAATGTACAGTTGGGCCGATGAGTCCGGCAACAAGGAAAAAACGCCATTGCTGGTATACCGGCAGGGGGCGAATTCACGATCAAGTGTAACCATTGATGCGAAAACAGGTGAAATCCTTCCATAGTAGTCACTCATTTTCGGATGATTCCACGCGATGGATAAGATCAGCAACTTCGATGACCGTAACAGTAAAGGAATAAACAAGAAAAAGCTCACATTCTCTTTCGGGAGAAGTGAGCTTTTTTGCTACATCATGCTGCTGTTCTTTACCTTAATACACATCCCGTTGGTAACGCCCTTGCTCTTGCATCTCATTGAGATAGGCTTCGGCTGCTTCACGGGTCATCGAGCCTTCTTTTTCAATAATGTCGAGCAACGCATTGTGCACGTCTTTCGCCATATATTGCTTGTCCCCACAAACGTAGAAGTATGCTCCATTTTCGAGCCACGCAAACAGTTCTTTGCCGTTTTCCAGCATTTTATGCTGTACATATACTTTTTGCTCCGTATCACGGGAGAACGCCGTCTCTAGTCTTGTGAGAACCCCATCTTTTTGGTAGTTTTCCAACTCGTTTTGATAAAGGAAATCGGTCGCTGAATGCTGGTCTCCGAAAAACAGCCATGCTCTTCCTGGTGCATTCTTCACGGCACGTTCCTGAATAAAGGAACGGAATGGCGCAATGCCAGTCCCTGGCCCAACCATGATAATATCCTTCTCTTGAGACTCCGGCAGATTAAAGTGTTTATTTGCCTGAATAAAGATCGGCAGCGTATCGCCTTCTTGAAGGCGTTCTGCACACAAAACAGAGCAAACCCCTTTTCGCTCGCGTCCGTGAGTCATGTAACGGACTGCGCCGATGGTGAGATGCACTTCCTCCGGATTAGCGCTGATACTGCTTGCAATGGAATAAAGGCGTGGCGGCATTTTTCTTAACAAAGAGACGATCTCCTGAGCTGATGCTTTCCACGGACCAAAATCACGCAATAAATCGAGCAGATCACGTCCATCGATATATTCTTTCAGTTGCGCTATATTTTCGTCTAATGCAAGCTTTTTCAAATCCTCGTTGTCAGTCAGTTCTGCCGCCTGCTGGATCATTTTTTTCGTCAGCAACGTAATTTCCAATTGCGTTGTGAGTGCTTCCTTTAAGGAAAGGGTATCCCCTTGCTTATTAATCGTAACAGCCAAATCTGCATCCCATTTCATTTCTTCCAGCAGAGCAGCGACTAGCTCGGGATCGTTTGCAGGAATAATCCCAACGCAATCGCCTGGGACATACGAAAGGTCAGATCCTTTTAACGATAACTCGATATGTCTCGTTTCTTTTTTAGACCCAGCTCCATTTAGATTTACATTGTTAAGGACTTTCGCTTGAAATGGATTTGTTCTTGAAAATGTTGTCGGCGCCTTGCTGACTACAGTGTTTTGCATCCTTTTCACCTCTAGCAATAGTAGTAATTCGTATTGAACGAGACTCTTACTTTCTCAAGCATTCGTGATGTTCTCTGAATAGTATTGCTTTTCGAGTTCCAACCTGTTCATTATAGCGTAATTTTTCCTAAACTGGCTAGTGAGTATGCATGGGAGGAAGAAAAAGCTCGCGTTCTCTTTGGGACTGGCTCCTGTTTGTAGGACAGGGGCAAAACATCTTACAAGCTTAGCGACCATTTTTTGTGCATATGCTCATCTTCGAGTTGACCACCTACGATGCTCCATTTCACACAAAGTAGCATTTTATTTCCTGCGCCAATGCTCGTCAAGATAAAGGGTAAACCCCTTGCTACTTAAGCCCTTGGCGATCCTCGGTGCAGTAAAAGAGTTGGCCAATAGGTGCGAAAATGATGATGTGCAGTTAGACTGAATAGTAGACACAGATTATACTAGATTCAATAACTGGAGCAAGGGCGCCTGTGTCTATGAAAATAGTCGGGCACGATGAAACATACAAGAAACAAACAGTCCAATCCATCAAAATGAAGGTTCAATCTCAAATCGGCTATATTGATCTGTGAAAGTGGAAGGGAGCACGAACATCTTATGAAGACATGGATCTCTGACGAGGATCATCTGCCTTTTGTCGGTAGGTTCACACAGTTGGAGCAGATACAGCAGATTTTGAAAAAGGTGCAAACCGGACAAGTTCAGATCGTGTTCGTTAAAGGTGAAGCCGGAATCGGCAAAACCCGTCTTATCAAGGTTGCGGTATCCGAAGCGGTGCGGAATAAGTGGTTCGTCATACACGGACGCTCTCAAACCATCGGCGAGGGACTTGCCTTTGCTCCTGTAATCGAGGCGTTTCGAACGGCACTTCTTCATCTCGATGTGATGCAAAAAATGCGGGTGAGGGAAGCTTTCCCCTATTTAAACGTGTTCTTCCCTGATTTGGGAGGTCCTCTCCCTGTTCCGCTGCAGAATCCCGCGATGGAACAAACACGAATGTTCGAAACCCTACGTCTGTTTACCCTCCACTTGGCGAACGAACAGCCCGTGATTTTTTTTCTGGACGATCTGCCGAAAGCCGACGCTGAAACATTGAAATGGTTGCAATACTGCGTGCAGTATACCGACCGCGGACGCATTATGTTCATCGCAACATGCCGTACGCCACAAGAAGATGCGAACAATGCGTTTCTTCAATTGGAGCAGAATATGAAGATGCTCCGTCATTTTCATACGATACAACTTGATCTCCTCTCCGATTCCGAAAGTATGGAGCTGATTCGGACACAACTCGATGGCCAAGTGCCTGACCGTATCTCGCAATCCCTGCATTCCCAAACGCTTGGCATTCCTCTCTATATTTTGGAGGTGGTGCATACGTTCGTTCAGTCCAATGTCCTGCATATCCAGAATGGGAGCTGGGTGTTACCGGATGAAGCTGACCAGCATGTGCCTCTCCGAATTACATCATTGTTCGAACAACACATGGACCAGCTGATGATGACGGAACAACATTTACTGACTTTGTTGGCAGCCAGTGATGAGACCATACCTTGTAAAATCCTGGTGAAGGCGAGCGGTTTAGATGCAACCGCATTTACTCAATCCATTCTGGTGCTCCTGCAAAAAAATCTTATTCGTGAAGAACTGAAAGACAAGGAACTGGAATATGGATATCGCCACCCTCTGATTAAAGCTATTGCTCACTCGCGCGTTTCCCAGACTGTACTCCGTCAAGGACATCGAAGGCTTGCCGCAGCATGGTTCGATCATGACATATCCCGTGCTGCCAAGCACATACTCGCCTCCGGGAATCCGGACGATGAAGTATCAACGGCAAAGCTGTTGTATGACGCGGGGAAAAGGGACTTGACGATTCACAGCTACAAAACGGCAGCCGAATATTTGAAGCATGCGGAACAGTTGATTCAACATCGGACTGATCCGGCTTCTGTCGATCTCCTTTGGAAGATCAAACTCGCTTTTTGTGAAACCTTGGCGTATTTGCAGCAGCCGCATATGGCTTTGCAGTTATTGGACGATCTGTACCATGAGGCTTCGGAAGCCGAGACGAAGATACATCTCAAAAGGCTCATCGTTTTGATTGAAACCAGTCGTTCACACGAGCGCTGCTTGCATCACATCGAGGAGGGGCTTAAACAATGGGATGGCCAATCCGAGAATGATGATGTAATCTATTTGCTGAATGAGCGAGTATTCAACGATTTGAATTACGGCAAACTTGCCGATGCGAAAAAGTCATTACAGGCGTTGCAGGCTTATGATGAAAAATTCCCTTCCGCCCGGACAACCGTTCTATGCCTAGCCAGGGAAGCACATATCGCATTGATGACGTGGAACAGTCCCGCTATCGCTCTTTCACAGGCGGACGCCTTGCTTCGTGAAACACATAAACTGAGAGAACCTGAATTACTATACGACATCTATTGCTTGATGGGGTACGCTGCATTGCATCAGGGGGACTTTTCAACTGCGCTTCGATACTCAACGGAATGTACAGATTTAGTTCGCCGCAACGGTATGGTCATCCATGAAATTTCCGTCAGAATCGTCGGGATGAGCGCTTTGTTTTTACGGGGTGACTGGGAAGAAGCTGTGCAAGAGGCGGAGGCGGTAGAAGTAATTGCCCGCCAGCACGGAGTACAGGCTGTCGTGTTATGCACATTGGATCTGAAAGGGTTGGTCCATGTCCTGAAAGGAAATCAAGAGAAAGGCTTCACGCTTTTTCAGGAGTCAGAAAAGCTTAGCCGTCAAGTCTTCCCGGAAGGCGGACCTTCTACGGATCCCCGTTCCATGCATGTGATTGATGCGGTAGCGCAGCTCATGCGACAGGAGGAGCTTTCCAATCCCGTTCGAGATCCTCTCGCTGTTTACTGGTACAAAACGCACGGGATGCAATTGTTTCTGAAGCTGATAGAAGGTCTATGGTTGCTGAAAGCGGGTTTGACAGACTCAATGGAAGCTCTCCTGGATCAGTTGAGAGCGGGTGTCTCTGAACAGCAGATCAGTTATGTTAACGGTATCATTGATATATTGTCGGGCTTACTAGCCCTGAAGAATGAAGATGTCCAGGCGGCAAGAGAGAAACTTGCCCGGGCAAGGAGCACTTTCGAAGCGCTGCGTACCCCATTCGAGCTGGCGATAGCCGAAACGGCAGTGGCTTGCACGCTGGAACCGGAGCAAGCCAAAGTTGCCATCAACCAAAGCGTGAAGAGATTTCGCCGTCTCGGCGCCCAGCCCTTTGTCGATTGGGCGGAAAGCTTACCTTTCTCGCCGCATGAAAAGCCCCCTTCCGCACAACCCATGCTGCTAGATCCATTGACAGCCCGCGAGGAAGGGATTTTACAAAAATTAGCTTCCGGGTTAACAAACAAGGAAATTGCGTTAACCTTCGGTTTGACGGAAGGAACGGTCAAGATTCACGTATTCAATTTATACAGTAAATTGGGCGTAAAACGGCGGACGCAGGCGATTGCTCGGGCGAAGGAATTGCAGTTATTGAAATAGGATGTGAACGTTCTCCATTCAGATCATTCTGGAGTGCTGAATTTTGATTTCTGGGTTGTAAAGAAAAAGCAGGTTGGTACCCTCACATGGGGTGCCACCTGCTTTTTCTTTTCTTCTATTTGGTTTCTTACTGTCAGATCATGGATATATACTGGGTGGTTGCGGTGGTTGCGGTGGTTGTGGTTGTTATTATGCTACTGGGTCCACCGTTACATCAAAGGATGTCGAGACGCTTCCCCCTTTTCCGTCACTTGCAGTAACCGTCACCTTTATCGTTGTCGGTTCTACTACCGCCTTTGGTTCAATTGTCAGAATACCATCCGTCACACTTACTGTCACAATCGCGTCGTCCGCTGAACTTGCTACGTACGTGAGTGTATCGCCATCCTCATCTATGAATACCCCATCGAGGGTTACTTCCTGGTTCATTCCCATTGTCACCGCCAGCGAACTGAGCGGACTCGGACTGACAACAGTCGGATCATGGTTGTCCTGTGACGATGCTGCCGGGTTCACCGTTACATCAAAGGATGTCGAGACGCTTCCCCCTTTTCCGTCACTTGCAGTAACCGTCACCTTTATCGTTGTCGGTTCTACTACCGCCTTTGGTTCAATTGTCAGAAT
>JBLNEJ010000384.1:0-7129 GCA_050262535.1 Clostridia bacterium | reverse complement strand
AAGGGATAATCGACATGAGAATAAACGCCCCAATCCCGGCCAAAATGGCTTGAACCACAGGCCAGTTGCCCTCCACCACTTTCCAGAACCACAACGCTCCATCGATCAATCCGGCGAGCGCCATCGTCACGAGCGTAACCCCGGCTTGTAAAGCGGTGAAAAACGGCTGGAAGCTTCCTGCCTGGAACATCGTGTTCAGTTCAACGAGCATCGGACGCAGTACATCCATCGAGGCCATACCCGCGTTTGCAGTGGCGTTTGCCACGTTATCCTTGAACGTGATGACCTGGTTCAAGGGCGACTCAAGCACCTGTTTGAATGGCTGTTTGCCCATCCTTTGCGTTTCCAGCAGCTTATCAAACTCAGCAATAAAGCCGCTCGTATCCCCTTGCTTTGAGTAATCAGCAAGCTTAGAGCTTTGAATCGCCTCTTTGGAAAGCCCGTAGTTTTTGCTTAACAGCGAAGTATCACCGGAGTACGCTGCCTTCAAAGCAGAGGAAGCCCCACTCCATCCGGAATTCGTGCTGTCAAACAAGGTCAATCGCTCTGCTATTTGGGTAAATCCCTGCAAGTTACTTTCTTTTTTGGAAATGGGCATGAACGAAAGAGTAGCATTCAGCGTATCATTTACATTCAGACCGTTTTCAACCGCGTACTTCCTGTATTTTTCGAATAATGCCGTTCCGACCGCTTCATTCTGGGAGCGGGCGATGAACAGGTCCTTGATTTTTTGCTGATCCATTCCCGCGTTGATCGTCTTTTTATACAGCTCTGCCGCTTGCTCGAAGTTCACATATTGTGCAGCCAGGCTTTTCAATTTGGAAAACGGTCCAGCAGGAGGACTCGCAGGCGCATCCTCAGAACCACCCGAACCGCCTCCTCCGCTTCCGCCCGCTCCTGCTGCATGAAACAAGTCGGCGACCTGTCGTTCCAGTTTCGTAATCCGTCTTACCAACCCGGTCAGCATCGCGGAACTGCCTGAATTGATTTGCAACCCCCGCATCGACATGACAAGCTGGTTGACCAATCGCTGCAGATTGACAAACATCGCTGTAAAGGAACCCGTCAGTTGAAGGTGGATACGAGCGATGATGATGCCCATCTGGCTTTGGATGCGGGCACGAAGCTGCAAAATTTGCACAAGCCAGCTTCCGGTATCCAAGCGCAACAAGAGCGTAGGCAAGGAAGTACGCAATCGAGTGAGCTCACGATTGACTTGTTGGAGATCAAGATTTGCTTTTATTTGGACAGCCGAGGGTGGGGTGACCTTGCTTGTCGCTGGCAGGGCAATGACGCGAAGCAGTTCGCGAACCCGCTCAAGCTGAAGTAACGCTGTCATCGTGTCTACCTGCCAGATGAGCGTCGTACCCAGCCCTTGCTTGATCTTCCCGACTGTTTGCATGACCTTTTCCATCGCCTCAGTTGTCTTGTTCAACTTCTCATGCAAGGAGTCAAACAGCTTCAGGCTTGCATCGATCGTTGCCATCGCTTCACCTCCTTTTGTTCAACGCAAAAGCACCCGAAGACGAGTGCTTTTGCCCTTATTTTTTCATTTTCCTGGCTTCCCGCTTCTCTTGCTCGATGCGGATGTCGATCATCGCATAGATTGCGGCCCGCTCACGCTTTGCCATGTTCATCAGCTCGTGCGGTAAAATTCTTAATTTATGGAGGGCGTAGTACGCATAATTGGCTTCACCATCGCCCTCGTTGATCAGTTTTTTACTTCGTCCTTCAACTCGTTCGTATCCTGGTCAAATCCGTTCAGTTCCTGAACCTTTTGCACCAGTGCGGTATATTCGCCGGGAAGCAGCATTTTGCGCAAAAGCAGCTCCGCCCCCATCACCCCGTACGATTTTTGCAAATCGGCATTTTTCAGATCAGGGAAAGCCACGCTTGCGACAATCAGCTTGGCCATGTACTCTTCCGTGTTCGTTTCCGCGGTGTACACACCTGTTCTTACTTTGACCCGTTTTGTCGCCGATTTGCGGATCTCTTCGTTCTCCGCTTCGGTCATGCTGCGCAGCTTCCATGGCACAGATTTGCCATCTTTGTTTTTGAAGCGCTCCGAAACGACGAAATCTTCCGTCACTTCCGCCACTACGTTCTGTGCAAAAAAGAGACTCAATTCACCCATTGTTGATCGCTCCTACCCCAAAATTGGTTGTCCAAACTCGTCGAGAATGTCCGCCGCATGAAACGTAAACGGCATTTCCTCCTCCAGCGCCTCCGCTTCCACGTCAAACGTCGCCATCGTGATTTCATCGAGATTGACGCCTTTGATCAGAACCGTTTGCTTGCCGATCGAAGAGGTCGGATCTTCATTGACGATCATCAGGTCAAAATACGTATCCTTGCCGTTCTTCATGTACTCCAGCATCATTTGGCGGAACACGGAGGTCACGTAGTAAATCGTCATCGTGCCGGTTCCTTCCCAGCCCGTCGCTTTGCTTTGGCTGCCGCGTTTTCCAAGCGTTTTCAGCGACTTTTTCGTTTTCTTTACTTTTGCTTCGATTTTCTTGGCATAAAACATTTCCACGTGCTGGTTATTGATCGTCGCAAACGCACGCGCTTCCTGTCCGGAAATCGTATCCTTCGCCAGTAAAAATCCCATCCTACTTCACCTGAACTTTCATATAAATTTTCTCGATCGCATCGACCGGTTGAACCGTCACATCCACCGAAATGCTGTCTGAATCGTTTCCAGCCTCTACGATGACATCCTTGGCAGAAACATTTTGCACGGCGCTGATGCCCTGCAGTGTTTCCAGATAGGCGATGCACTCCTGGCGGAACAGATTGCGGCCATCCGCATTGTTGTCCACTTCTCCAATATAGGACGCTTCAAAAATACGCTTGAAATCGTTAGCGATCCCATCGAGCACGCGAATAACACGGTTTTTGGAGAAATGCTTGCGCTTGTCGGGCGTAAAGCTTTTCAGCGTGTTGATGTCCTGTTCAACAATTGCCCGCCCTTTGCTTGGTACAAACACGAATTCACCGTTCTTCAATGCCTCTTCCACCTGCGTATTCGTGTAACGGGTTTGCACGTCTACGGCATCATCGTAGGCTTGATAGGTAAGCGATTCGTTGATTTCTGCACCGGCAGTCGCGCCTGCAACCCATGCCGTGGCCTGTACCGCATCCAGAACAGTACCATCCGCCAGGACAACACCATTTTTCACGCTGATAACACCTTCTGAATCAGCGAGCGGATATTGGGCCAATACAGTCTGAATTTTCTTGCCTTCCTCTTCACGCTGGCGCTTGGTAAATGCGGTGTAGAGCGACTTGAGCGCAGAATCGCTTGAAGGAAGGGCAAGCGTTTGGAAATCATGCACTTCGATTGCGGCGAGATAATCGGTATGGTCCTGGTTCGTGACGGTCCCATTCGTGCCACCTGTGAGTGGAAGCCCTGCTGTGGCTGTGAGCGACCCTGTCCCGCTGAATGCAACCCATTGATTTGCATTCAGTTCGGAAACGTTGGCGACAAGCTGCTGATCGACCGCCTTCCCGTCTAACAGCGTACGCACATCGAATTTGGTGTTGTCATCAAGATTCGGTTGAATGACGAGGGTAATGTCATTACCGCGCGCACCGCCGTATTTGGCTGTCGCAACGAGATCACCTTGAGTTGCAGCCGCCTTTGTCCCCGTATTCAGGCGGTACAGCAAAAGCGTCCTGGCTCGCTTGAATACCTCACAGATGAGCAGCATTTCCGGGGCAGTACGGTCATAGCCCAGCTGATCGACAAGATTGCTGCTTGCCTGCAGCGTAATCACTTGTTTGGATTCGCCCCAATTCAGCGGGAGCGCCATCGTCACGACGCCGCGTTCGCCTACATTGCCGACGGGCTTCGGTTCACTTTCAAAATTGATATAGACGCCAGGGCGTACCTTGTTTTGTGTCGTCCACGTTCCTCCAGCCATTTAATTGGCCTCCTTTTTCATAAACTGTTCAACCAGGACTGCTACCTGATCGACGGTGTACACGGGTTCCTCTGCCAGCAAGGCGTTCAGCACATCCTTCTGGCTCGTGCTGAATTGCGCCGAGCGAACAAATTGCTCCTTCGTGAACGTCGGAGCTTGTCCGGCTTGTGTTGCTTGATGAAGCGCCTGTTTGCTCATCGTACATGTTCCTCCTGCATCATTCGCTGCATGGCGGGCACTGCGTCTTGCTTTTGCATCAGCTGGACCTCATAGCTGACCGTAAAATGAAGCACACCCTAGAGTATTTCGTGTGTCATTTCGGTACTGCGCACCCGATCGTTCCCGGCATCAATCATACGCAGTTGCTCGTACAAACGCTCTGCCATTGCGTGGCAATCTGCTCGCCGATGTGGACTCAGCTGGTCCGGGAGGTAGCGGATGCCATAGTAGCAGCTCCGTTTGTAGCGCCGGTCCATTTTCTTTTTCAGGGAACCTTTGGTCAGCAAAACCAGCAGCGCAGGACCCTCGATCGTGAAGCTATCCGGTTCTGCATGGACCGGAACAGTGCCACTGATTGAGGTCAGTCTCTGCACAATTCCATTGGTGACTTCCTCCATCACCCTGATCCCTCCAGTGTGGTCTGGGCATTTGGCCCGTTCTTTTCTATCAAACCTTTCCTGCAAAACCGGGCCGATTCTCCGGCTTTGCATGTTCCACTTACGGTTTGGTCCAGTCCCTTTTCCATGCGAGAATCACCGGATTCACCTCCCTTCCCCTCGATCTTCTGACTCCACTTCCTGAACCGTTGTTGTGTAGAGGTGGTTTCATCTATAGCGGGCATTCGTATGACATGCATTTCTCCTAGCAGAAAACGTCTTGTTTCTCTCGCAGCGTTCGAACGATCTTGGCCTGTGCCCGGGTCACATTGGTTTGGATGCTGCTCTTGCTGATTCCAAGCATTTGGGCTGCCTGCGAAAAGGTGAAACCTTCACCATGTGTCAGCACGTAGCATTCACGCTCACGGTCTGTTAAAACTTCCAAGATCTCCTTCAGCCGTTCTCTCTGCGTTTCACTCAAGTTGCAAGGACTTCCGGCAGTGCTGTTGCTTGCGTAGGCCTGCAGCCTTACGGGATCAACCGGTCTTTCCCGCTCGTATGCGGCCCGCCTTTCAATTCCCCGCTTGTTGCCCGGACATCGTCCCGTGTTCATCCATTCGATGGAAAACTCCACGTCTGAAATCATGCCGCCAACAAGCCTCATTGTCACATCCAGATCGCGCCTCATCTTCTCGACAGCCTGCATTCGCCTTTCGACGTTCCCCTGCGCTTCATAACGGTTTTTCTTCTCATCCAGCCGTTCCGCTTCTGCCAAAACCCTCCCCTTGTAAAGGAGCAGCTGAGCGCGAGTCTTCACATAGCCCTCTAACAGATCGTGCATGATTCATCCTCCCTTTCCTCTTCTGTAGGCAAAAGAAAAAGGGCACCAGAGTACACCTATCCATTGGTGTAACTCTGATGCCCTCCCGTTGTCGGTCCCAGGCTATTTATAATCGGTAGCTCTTTCGCTCATCAAAACCGGTAATTTTCCCTTGGTAGCATTTCACCACCACATCTCCATGCTCAATGAGCGGAATAATGCTCGCCTTCTCTTTTTGCGGCTCAATCAAAATCATCGTTGGCTGGCTTCCGACAGGAACCGTGATCGTTTTGCTCCCCTGAACCCATTTGATTTCGCGTATGGTCATTTTATCCCCTCCATAGGTATTTATAATACCTTTTCATTTCAAAAAAAGAATACTTGCTCACCAAAAGGTATTGACTATACCAATCTCATCAAATTATACTTTTCTAAAGTATTATAAATACGCTTTTACATCAGTGTCATCGTATTGTTTGCTTTGATTACCATTATATTGGGTATTTTTAATACCGTCAAGTATTATAAATACCTCTTTTTTCCTGAATGGAGGGTTTGTTCCATGTCACTTGGTAGCCGTATTCGCGATCTGCGCAAAATGCGGAAGCTTACACAAAATGAAATTGCCGTTCAACTTCAAATGGGTCGCTCCAATTTTGGCCATATTGAGAATGACCGGGTTGTCCCTTCCAGTGACGACCTGCAAAAGCTGGCCGATATTCTCGAGACGACGACAGACTATTTGCTCGGACGCACGGATGAACGGGTCGTTCCTTCGCACGGAATCCGTCAGGGAGAGGAGAACATCCCGGGATGGGCGACCTCCAAAGACAAGCGAGATTTCAAAAAAATGCTGCAGGAAGACGGCGATCTGCTGTTTGACGGAATTCCGCTGGATGACGATGATCGCCAACGAATTATGGATGTTTTGACCGGATTGTTCTGGGAGGCAAAACAAATGAACAAGCGCACCAAAACTCAGGGGAAGCACACCACGAATGACGCCGAGTAGTTTGTCGCTTTTACAAGTATCGGGGTGAGGGAATGGAGAAAACGATCAACAAGCTGGTTCGTCGCTATAAAACCAACTGTCCTTATACAATTGCGCAGGAGCTGGGCATTCGGGTAAGCTTTGCTGATCTGGGAAAAAGCACAAGGGGCATCTACTATCGGAAGCTGCGCCGCCGGTTTATCGTCATACACAATGCGCTCTCCCAGGAGTGGCAACGCTTCGTATGCGCCCATGAACTTGGGCATGAGCGGCTGCATAAAGGAGTTGGTCATTCATTTTCTGTTCAAAATACGCTGCATAATCCAGGAAAGTATGAGCGTCAGGCGAACCTTTTTGCTGTAAGACTTCTCGTTTATGAGGATCAGGTTGGCTATGGGGAGACCGCTGAAGAGGTTTGTCGGAGGAATGGCGTACCAAAAGAAATGCAGCATTATTTTTTTGATCACTAACAGAACGTACATTCGTATCCAATGACGGCCATTATGCTTGAGACAGATTATGTCTGCGGGCAGGTCGTCTGTTCTTTTATTCCAAAATAAAAAACCTTGATTTCTCAAGGTTTTGATCTCAAAATTGGAGCGGGTGATGGGAATCGAACCCACGCGACCAGCTTGGAAGGCTGGGGTTCTACCATTGAACTACACCCGCATGTTTTGGTGCCGAGGACCGGACTTGAACCGGTACGGGAGAAACTCCCGACAGATTTTAAGTCTGTTGCGTCTGCCTATTCCGCCACCCCGGCAAAACGCTTTTTCTAAAGAACAGAATGGTCGGG
>JBLNEJ010000383.1:0-9065 GCA_050262535.1 Clostridia bacterium | reverse complement strand
TTACGAGATTGGCATAAAAGCTGGGCGAGCGTTCTTTCAGCAGGCTGCAGGTTGCGTCCAGCATCAGGTCATGGAGAACCCAGCCGCGTTCCGATTTGCGAACAAACGAGAGTTTTGTCAGGCGGTCGAAAATGTCAGGTTCAATCGGCTCTTCCAGCAGATGGGAGAGCAACTCTTGGTTGAAGTGGCGAAGGATGGCGGCCGCTTCTACCCATTTGCGCAAATCCCGGTCGGGTACTTCCTTTAACCATAAGGAGGCAATTTCGACAAACCATTCATCCTCTGTTCCGAGTTGCGAGGTAGCTGCCGATTGGGCTGCTACGGCAAGTGACAAAGTGAGCGGATGCCCTTTGCTTTGCAGCAAAATATGTTCCCTCCGAGTCTCATCGTCGATTCCACAGCGCTGTAAATATTCCAAAGCATCCGTGCGTTTTAAATGTTCAATCGGCATAAAGCGGATTCGTTCTCTCCATGCAGCAGAAAGCAGCCACGCCCCCTTCAGCGGAAGACGCCCTGCAATCAGGACCAGCACGTTGGAATCCAGCCATTTCAGCAGGTCATCGCGCAGCCACGCTTCAAGCCCGGCCATCTCCTCAAAGGTGTCGAATGCAAGGATCGTTTTTTGGCGTGCAGCAATTGTTTGTAACAAGTGCACACACGCATCGGTTAGGTTGTCCTGGTCCGTAATCACGTCCTCGACCAAGCAGCTTCTGCACTGTCGGATCAACGCATTGCACAAGCCCTGTGGTGTATGGGGAAAATCCCGGCTGTCCACATACAGAAAACAGGTGTCAGCTTGATGAGCAAGCATGCGGAAGACTTGCAGCAGCGTGCTTTTGCCAACCCCTCCGGTTCCATACAGGTTCCATACATGTTTGTGATCGGTGCTCTGTTCGTTCAAGAACGTCCGCATTTCTTCAATCTCTTTATCGCGGCCGACAACAAACTGATTATCACGTATATCAAAACCACTGATCGGTCCCAGCATGCTATCACTCACCTATTTATTTTAAAATAATCTGTCAACTTCCATTTACTACTAAAGTATACTACGTTTTCTCCCTTTGGATAATACTCGCCTCTGCATTCTCCGTGCTATTGTTATCAAGTCAAGCAAACCCGTCTGTTGGACGGTAAATTCACAATGAAACAAGGACGTGATAGCATGTCTCGAATTGCCAAATGGGCGTTGAGCATCTCCTTGGTATCCAGCATGATGCCATGGAACATTGCCAGTGCCGAATCTGAAATTGATTTGCCGATTCTCAAAACGGGAACAAGTTTCAGTGTTGCCGTAAAACCGGATGGAAGCGTCTGGACGTGGGGACGCAACTACGAAGGACAGCTGGGCGATGGCACGACCACCAGCAGTAACGTACCAACCAAGCTGAAAGACCTGTCGAATGTGACAGACATTGCAGTAGGCTATGCGCACGTTGTCGCTTTGGACGAAAAGCAGCGTGTTTGGGCATGGGGTGACAACACGAGCGGACAGGTAGGCAATGGAAACACGACGAAACAGTTGAAACCCACTCAAATAAAAGATCACATCGTGTCCGTGGCTGCGGCGCAATATCATTCCGCTGCAATCGATGACAAAGGGAAGCTTTACACATGGGGCGACAATACGTACGGTCAGTTGGGAGATGGAACGACCGGTGCCAAAACGACTCCGATGAAAGTAAGCGGCTTGGATGATGTAATCGATGTTTCGACAGGCTATCTTCATACCTCAGCCGTAACGAAAGATGGCACTGTGTATAGCTGGGGCTTTAACGGTGAAGGGAATCTGGGCGATGGCACTTGGAACAACAGCAAAGTACCGGTTCAAGTAAAAGGACTGGACAATGTGGTTGATCTGGAAAGCGGATGGCGCCACACGCTTGCGCTGAAAAGCAACGGAACCGTTTGGAGCTGGGGCCGTGGCGGCGAAGGCCAACTGGGTGATGGCACATTGGCGACCCAAAATCGTCCGGTGCAAGTAGCTGGTTTGAAAAATATCGTGGCGATTGCAACCGGTTATGATAACAGCTTTGCCGTTCAATCCGACGGAACGCTGTGGGCATGGGGCTCCAATTTGAACGGAAAGCTTGGCGATGGCACGACCTCCAAGCAAAGCAAACCAATCAAAATCAACGGTTTGCCGAAAATTGCCGATGTGGCAGCAGCCAACAGCCATACGATTGCTGTAGATGAAGAAGGAACGGCATGGGTATGGGGGACGAATGCATACGGTGCATTCGGTAACGGTGACTCGGTGGATTCCTCGACTCCAATCAAGATCAAGCATTATTTCCTGATCGAATCGTTCCTTAGATCGTTGAAGCTGTCCGATGGCACGCTTTCTCCGGCTTTCAGAGGGAAAAAGAAGCAATACACCGCATCGGTTGCCAATAGTGTCGAGACCATCTCGCTCAAACCGACTGCATTTGGCGAGAATGCAACGATTGACATTAGTCTTGACGGCAAGAAGCTCGAAACGGTTACAAGCGGCAAAACGAGTGAACCGATCAAGCTGCAGGTAGGGGTCAACAAGTTCCAGCTGGATGTGCAAGCACCGGAAAATTCCACAACCTACAAGCTTGAAGTAACCCGTGAGCAAGGGAATCAGGCTCCGATTGCATCCGATCTGAAGCTGTCGACAACAGTAGGAACCGAGCTGAAAGGCACATTGCAAGCGAAGGATGCCGAAAACGACAAGCTGACGTACACCATCTTTGACAATAGCAGCAAAGGTACAGTGAAACTGACGGAAGACAGGAAAGGCGATTTCGTCTACATCCCTGATAAGGGAGCAACCGGCACCGACACGTTTACGTACAAAGCCAATGATGGCAACAAGGATTCCAACATCGCTACGGTGACAATCTCGATCGTGGAGCCAGCGGAAGCACAATTGGTGGTTTCCGAGGAAAACCTGTTGCTGCAACCGAAGAAAACAGCAGCGCTCAAAGTGTACTATATGAACGAAAATGGCAAAAAGGAAGATATTACTTCCTCGAAGCTGACCAAATATGCAACAAGCGATTCAAAAATTGCGACCGTCAGCAAAGGAAAAGTAAAAGCGGGCAGCAAAGAAGGCGAAGCAACAATCACGATTACGTATAAAGACTTGGAGCTTGAAGTTGGCGTGAAAGTATCCAAGCAGAAAGTAACAAAGCTCACTCCATCCACTCGCAAAGTGACCTTGGAAGAAGGGGAAACGGACTCAGTTGAACTGAAGGCTGCTTTCACCAACAAGGAAGAGGCGGATGTTACCGATCTTGCAACATGGATCAGCAACGATCCGAAAGTGGTAACCGTAGAAAATGGTGAGTTAAAGGCAGTTGGCAAAGGAAAAGCAAGTGTAAAAGCGATTTATGGTGGCAAAAACGTCGTGATTACGGTCACGGTTACGGAAAAAAAGCCTGAATAAACAACACGATCGCAACACAAAAAACCCTCTCGCGATGAGAGGGTTTTTTGCATATCGTCACGTTTCCGCCACAATGACACCCATATTTGTCGTATCATAACCGCCAAGCGATTGCAGCTCCTGCTGAAAATCGGTCGAGCGTAAAATAGAAAGGACCGTTTCAATCAGCAATTCGTTTTCCACTGTTTTCAGCAGGACGAGATCGTACTTCTCCTGAATCAACGGGACAAAATCGATGCCCGCCAGCAGCGCCGCTTTTTCGATGCCGACCCCCACATCTGCGCTTCCGGACGCAATGGCACCTGCTACACCCAAATGGCTTGTTTCTTCTGTATCGTAGCCGTGTATCTGCTGTTTGGAAATGGCATGCAGGCGGAGCTGTTCGTCGAGCAGCACGCGCGCACCAGAGCCTTTTTCCCGATTGACCAGCCTGAGTCCTGGCTTCTTCAAGTCAGCCCAGTCTGACAGCTGTTTCGGATTGCCGGGCTGCACGTACAGTCCTGCCCAGCGAGACATGATGTTGACGACGAGATACGATTGCCCGACCAAAAGCTTGGTGATGTAGGGAATATTATAGCTTCCGGTATCGCCGTCGAGCAAATGGGTGCTGACGATGGTCGATTCACCCTGGTACATGGAAATGAGGCTGTTCAGGCTGCCGACATAGGTGCGCAGCGGGCGTACGCCAATTTGCCGCTTTTCCAGCTGGTTGGCGAGCAGATCGAGACAGATGTCTTGTCCGCTGATGATAATGGGGCGTTGAACCGCATGCTGGCCGGAAAGCGAGACCATCGTTCGCGGTGAGGCAGAAGGGGGTGAGAAGGAAGCCTCCTGCCGAAGGGGGGCACGTCTCGTGGCGGGAGATCCTTCCTGCTGAATGGTTCCTCCTTTGGAGCGATGCTTGTATGCGTCAAGGTCGGCTGCGTCCACTCGCATTTGGCGGCCTACGCGATAGGCGGGCAGCTCTCCCTTTTTAATCAGATCGTATACGGTCAGCTTGGATACACGTAACAGCTGGGCGATTTCTTCGGTTGTGTAGGATATCTCATTGGACATCGTAAGTTCCTCCCGTTTTGTGGAACAAGGTAAGCCTCTGGTTCATTATAGTTCATTTTCCTTCAGAAGCTCTAGAACTGTAAATCAATCAAATTAATCATAATTAGATATAGCTAATTATAACTAGTTATATATAATGTGGTTAGGACAAAAAAACGAATGCGAAGGAGTAAACGAAATGAGTCATCGATCAGGGAAGTCTGCCCTTGTCTTTCTTCTCTTTGCGTTTTGCTTGTTTGCCACTCAGCTCGTACCCGATGTGGCAAAACAGGCAGAAGCGGCCGCAGCGATCAAGCTGAAGGTGGATGGTCGCCAGTTGCCAGTTAGTCAGGCGCCTGTCATGAAAAATGGCAGAATCCTCGTGCCGATGCGCGATATTTTTGAAGCGCTGGGGGCAAAGGTGAATTGGAACAGCACCCAAAAATCAGTGACGGCAGTCCAAGGCAGCACAGCGGTCTCGCTTGTCATCGGCTCCAAATCAGCCAAAATCAATGCAAGAGCCGCAGCGCTTGAAGAACCTGCGCAGATCGTAAACGGAAAAACACTGGTGCCTGTCCGTTTTGTCAGCGAAGCGCTGGGAGCGAAGGTGATTTGGAACGTGCGCAGCAGCACAGTTGCCATCGTGACACCGAAGCTGGCGAATCAGAAGGCTGAACTGACGATTGCGGCGGCGGCCAGTCTGACCGATGCGTTGAACGAGCTGAAAACCTCTTTTCAGGCTGAATTTCCCCAGTATGCATTGAGCTATTCGTTTGGCAGCTCAGGCAAGCTGGCGACACAAATCCAGCAGGGAGCACCGGCTGACGTCTTTTTGTCGGCGAGCAAGAAGGATATGGATACGCTGCAAGGCGAAAATCTGATTGTTGCCAACAGTCGTATCGATTTTGCCGCAAACCGTCTGGTGCTGATCGCCCCCCAAAATACGAAGCTGCCGGTAGCCGGCTTTGACAAAATCAATCCGCAAGCTATCTCCCACCTTGCACTTGGCAACCCGGAAAGCGTGCCAGCGGGCCGCTATGGCAAGGAAGTGCTGGAAAGCGTCAAGCTGTGGGACAAGCTGCAAAGCAAAATCGTATTTGCCAGTGATGTTCGGCAGGTGCTAACGTATGTAGAGTCAGGGAATGCCGATTTGGGCGTGGTGTACACCTCAGATGCCCTCAGCTCGGATCAAATCAAAATCCTCGCCATCGCGGAAGAAAAATGGCACAAGCCGATCGTGTATCCGGGTGCGGTCGTAGCCTCCTCGAAGGCTGCCGCACAGGCGAGCGTTTTTCTCGACTATCTGAATAGTGAAAAAGGGCGGCTAATCTTGTCCAAGCACGGATTTTATATCAAGTAGATGAAAGAAAGGTAGCTGTCATGGCTGAAATCGACTATACCCCGTTGTATTTGTCCTTGAAGGTCGCGGGCATAGCCACCTTCATCGTCTTTCTCAGCGGTGTTTTTCTCGCCCGCCTGTTGGCTCGTCGCCAATTTTGGGGGAAAAGCGTCGTCGAGGCGTTCTTTATGCTGCCGCTTGTGTTGCCGCCGACGGTTGTCGGGTTTGGACTCCTGATTTTGTTTGGCAAAAACGGTTTTCTCGGCAAGTGGCTGCTTGAGCATTATGATGTACAGGTTGTTTTTTCGTGGATCGGGGCAGTGATCGCTTCGATCGTCGTCTCGTTCCCGCTGATGTACCAAAGCGCGGTTGCCGCCTTTCAGACGGTAGACAAGCATCTGGAGATTGCCGCGCGCACGATGGGTGCCTCGGAGTGGCGGGTGTTCTGGACGATCTCCTTTCCGCTGGCCTGGCCCGGCGTGCTGGCAGGATTCGTGCTGGCATTTGCCCGAGCCTTGGGGGAATTCGGGGCTACATTGATGCTGGCGGGCTATATTCCCGGCAAGACGGATACGATTCCCATCGCGATTTATTTTGCCGTGGAAAACGGTGAGATGGACAAGGCCTACTTCTGGGTTATCATCATCATTGCGCTCGGCTTCAGCACGATCATGTGGCTGAACTGGTGGACCAAGAGAAACCTGCGCCGCTATGCGCAAAGCAAACATTCATAAACGGGAGAGATCGGCATGCTATCCGTTCAGATCAGCAAAAAGCTGGCTCATTTTCAACTGGACGTCCAATTCGATGTGCACAATGAACGAATCGTGCTGTTCGGTCCATCCGGTTCTGGCAAAACGACGGTGCTGAACGCGATTGCTGGAGTCATCCATCCTGATCACGGCAGCATCCGTTTGCAGGAGGCTTGCTTCTTTGAAGCCGGAAAGCGTCCACTTGCCATTCAGAATCGGCAGATCGGGTATTTGTTTCAAGATTTTGCCCTGTTTCCGCACATGAAGGTCAAACAGAACATTCTGTACGGTGTCAAGCAAAAGGGCATCACCACCGAATCGGACCTGATCCAGCAGTTGCTTGTTGTCATGAAGATCGGCCATCTGCTCGACAAATACCCGGCGCAAATCTCTGGTGGCGAAAAGCAGCGGGTGGCATTGGCCCGAGCCCTGGCGACGCAGCCGCGCCTGCTGCTGCTAGACGAGCCGTTTTCTGCGCTGGATCAGGAAACGCGCGCGCAATGCCACGAGATTCTGCTCAGCCTGCATCAGCTGTGGAAGATCCCCGTCATTCTGGTGACCCACGATCTGCAGGAGGCCCGGAAGCTTGGCGACCGGATTTTGTTTATGGAAAAGGGCAGGGTCACAGGCGAGGAACAGTTGCAATGAGAAAGGAGCCTTTCCGCAATGGAAATGGCTCCTTTTGGTATCCTTCGGCGATGGAACATGCAAGTTACTTTGTCTTTTTCTTCTCGTTTCGTGCCACATGGCAGGCAAAATCGTGCATCAGCGTTGCTGCCAACAGAGATGTAATGTTCGTTGGGTCGTAGGAAGGCAGCACTTCGACCAAATCGAACCCGATGTAATTGATATCTGTGAGGGAACGAATGATTTCCAGACTCTCGCCGCTCGTAAAGCCGCCAGCCTCCAACGTACCGGTTCCCGGAGCGAAAGCAGGATCGACGAAATCGATATCAAACGTCAGGAAGCAAGGCGTATCGCCGATCTTGCTCTTGATTTCCTGCACCACATCGGCAATGCCGCGCTTGCGCAGCTCTTGCGTCGTAATGACGTTGTAGCCAAGCTCGTAGCTTGCATCCAGATCGCCGGGATGGTTCAGCGTGCCGCGAATGCCGACCTGGAACACCTTGTCCGGCTGGAGCAGGTTTTCTTCATAGGCACGGATAAACGGGGAACCATGCCAATATTTCTCCTCGTAATACGTGTCCCACGTATCGGTATGGGAATCGAACTGGATCATCGCAACTGGACCGAACACCTTTGCCGCAGCGCGCAGGCTGGCCAGCGTAACGGAGTGGTCGCCGCCCATACCGATGGGAACGATCCCTTTTTTCATCAGCTCGAGCACGGCGGCTTCAATCCGCTCATAGCTGCGATGGATGTTGTGCGGGATGACCGAAACATCGCCGACATCGATTGCATTCGTATCTTCAAACGGATATACCTGATGAATCGGATGATAAGGAAACAGCGTCATCGATGCCTGACGAATGGCTTGCGGCGCAAAGCGTGCTCCTACGCGAAAGGATGCAGCGGTATCAAACGGCATGCCGATGATGGCCACCTTCGGATCAACGCTTGTTGCAGGCAGGCGCATAAACGAACCTGTTGTGCAAAATTCTGGTTGTACATCTGGACTCAGTGGATATTTCATCTCGTGATTCCTCCTCAAGTAGGTATGGACATAAATGATGGGGGAAAACAACGAGCGGCTTTATAAGATCATGGAGAGTAATACTGCAATCAGAAACCGTATACGATCCATCAGACTAACCCCAATCTCTCGTGAAAGTATGGTGGGAAGAAAGCTTTATCGCCTTACCTAACTTATGTTAGTTAGTTTTTGGGGGCAAAAGATTTCCTCATTACCATGTTACAATCAAATGCCCCCAAATCTCAAGAGTTGTTTGACAACAAGCAAAACCGCCCTTCCTTTTCGGGAAGAGCGGCAGGATTGCTTGGCGCAGTCAGGAACGTTTGTTACGATTTTACGATCAGCAAAGGGGTAGTGGTTCTATGGATGACCTTGTACACAACGCTGCCCAACAGGAAATCGGATACGTTGTTGGCGCCGTGGTAGCCCATGGCAATCAGATCGCAGCCCGATTCTTCCGCTACCTCCTTGATGCAGATCGATGGATCGCCGATTGCCACCCGTTTGGTGTAGGCAACACCGTGCGACTTCAGCAAATCCTCATAGCCGGCGACAATTTCTTCGCCTTTTTTAACCATCCCTTCATGCAGGGTTTGGTGTAATGCGATCGCATACGGCTGGGAATAGCCTACCGCGGTGAACAGCAGGAATTCTGCTCCGGTTTTTTTGCCGAGCTCAATCGCTGCGATTGCAGCAGCTTTCGCGTACTCGGAGCCGTCAACCGCAATCATGATTCGCTTGGGAGCAGAGGTGACGGTTGCTTCTTTCGGTACAAGGATGGCCGGGATTGGCAGATGAGGCAGAAGCGGGTAGCCGACACTTCCCATCATCCATCCTGTCACGCGTCCGTACCCATGCGTTCCCATCACG
>JBLNEJ010000382.1:0-7722 GCA_050262535.1 Clostridia bacterium | reverse complement strand
ACCAAGACTGATCACAATATTCCCCTGCAATGTCAAAGCCGCTTCCATTTCCCGAAACTGTCGCTTGAATTTGGTAGACCCACATAGCGTAATGACTCGCACCGTCTATCACCTCCCTTTTTTATCGATTTGGCACACTTTTCCCTTCCATCCCTGATACGTTTTTGCGACTTGATTCGTCTTCTCAAGTGAGGTGATATCATGCGCCCCAGATGGATCGCGCTTGGTCTGGTTTTGGTTTTGTCAGGAGTATGTATGCTGTCGTTTTCGCCAGAGCTGGCGATTCGTATGAATATCCTTTTGCGCTTTTATCCGCTTGAGGCGTTTCAAGCGGAAATTCGAGCCGATCATGCGGTTGATTCCGATTACGGCAAGCGTTTCTTTGTTGACTACCACTCGAAGGCGAGTTCCAACCATATGCCGACCGTTTACTACGTAAAGCAAACTTCGTTCGGATTATGGAAGCTGACCACTTCAGAATGGGGCCCTTAGGAATTTGGTAATTGTACAAAGCAAGCATGTGAGTGAACCACTTTTTCATGGTAAACTAAAAAGAGAGTTACTCACTACAACGAGAACGGTACATCCGCAGCGATAGTTGACTATGAATCGGGAGATGATCTCATATGGACTTAAACCATGGCAATTACGAAAGCCACTATTCGAAAGACTCGTTTTGGAAGAAATTGTTGAAGGAAGCGAAAAAGGCTGGCAAAAAAGTCGTATATGCCGCGCTGCTCGGCTACTACGCCCTGCAAAATCCCAACGTACCAACCAAAGCAAAAGCAAAAATCTACGCCGCCCTCGGCTATCTCATCCTGCCCATCGACCTGGTTCCTGACTTTGTTCCGGCACTTGGCTACGGGGATGACCTCGTCGCCCTGCTGTTTGCCATCGGCCAGGTGATGATCTATGTAAATGCCGATGTGCGCAATAACGCACTGAAAAAAGTCGAGGAGCTGTTCGGGCCGCTTGATGCCAATGACAAGGACATCATTGAGATCGATACTGGCATCAAGCAAGCAGAAACCGAAATGAAAGCAGCCGCGGCAGCCGAACAATCGGATCCACCCACGGGAGAGATGGACTTGACCAAAAAGTAAGGATCATTCCGGCACCTGAAAGGGTGCCTTTTTCTTAGGCAAAAGCCTCCTGGATCTTTGTGAATACCTCTGAATAGTAATGTGACTGATGGGGGACAAAATCAAGGGCAGAAAGCTTGACGGTACAAGGGACAGGCTGTGCGTCCACCGTCTCGAGTCCGGTTGCTTCGATCTGGTCGACCCGCTTGGCAAATAACTGCATGACGTCCCGAAGGCGAACAAGATAGATTCCCGCAACCTCTTCCGGCTGTAAAATAAAATCGCGCAAGGCGTGCTTGCTCTTGTAAAGATAGGTATGGCAAAATTCGCGATCGATAAAAGCGTCAGTGATGATTTCATCTGCAAAACAACCGATGGGTAACAGTTCGGTGAAGTCGATCTCGACCCCAAGCTCTTCCCTGATTTCCCGGCATCCATCTTCCGGCGTTTCCGTTGTAAGCAAATGTCCGGCTGCAGTAATGTCGAACTTTTCCGGAAACGTATCCTTGCCCTTTTGTCGCTTTTGCACGTAGAGATAGATCTCGTCCACCTGCTTGTGGGCAAACCAGCAATGAAAGGTCTCATGCCAATGTCCTTCCTGATGGACTTGCTTTCGCTCCATCACGCCAATCCTGTTCTTTTCCGAATTAAAAATATCGAGCATTTCCATCGGACATTCTCCTTCTCTGTAGCGTGCTTTTACGGTGAAACGATTGATTTCTTCTATCGGGTTTTTTTACCAATCAAAAGGTTTTTATCTACTAGATCTTGAAATGTTCTTCATTCATTGACAAAGGAAGGTAGTTACCCCGATGCCCTTTTTACTCCGTTCTCTCAAGCTTCCAGAAGATTATGCGCAGCTCGCACAGCTTTTTCAACTGATTCGAAACGAACCTGTCGATGCAGAGGCTCTCGCTCAAGAGGACCGCTCTCTCCCTGCTCAAAATCGATTATCACGAAGCAACTCCGGCCTGCTTGAAGGATTCGGGCGCGAACGGGTTGTCGTCGAATCCGATTCGGACGGGATCATCGGCTATGGTGTTGCATGGCGCGCTCCATGGACGGACCCTGGGGCTTTAGCGAGTCTTTATTGTGTTCACCCTGACTTTTGCAAGCAGGGGGTGGGACAGATGATTTTGGCCCATATAGAGAAATGGGCACAGGACATTGGCGCCAAGCTGTTGATGTCCGAAGTGAAGGACTGGGTCCCTGATTCGCTTCCGTTTTTCCTGAACCGCGGGTATACAGTGGATGCTCATGTATTTGAGCTTGTGCTAGACTTGCAATCGTTTGATCGGACACTACTGTCTGCCATACAAGAAGCCGGGAATGATAGGGACATCCGCTATCTTGCATTGGGTGAAGCTTCAGATACGGAAACAAGACAAAAGCTGTACGACCTGTATCGGGAAACCCTGATTGATAATCCCGGATTTGTCGGAAGCTTGCCGGACTTCGATCAATGGCAAACAGAAGCGTTGCCGAACGACCGCCAGGTTCACGTATTTGTTGCGGTGGACCAGGATCGTTTTGTCGGAGTGACCACTCTTTTTGCCACAGATGAGCCAGGTCTGTTCTATACTGACTATACGGGGGTTTCCAAAGCGTATCGCGGTCGGCGAATTGCCACCACATTAAAATTGCGCTCCATCCAAGCTGCATGGGAAGCCGGTGCCCATACGCTATACACGGATACCGAAGCAGGCAACAAACCCATGCAAGCAGTGAACCGTGGACTCGGTTATGTGCCAGGACGCGGAGCGTATCGGATTCTGAAACATATCTGATTGATTTACTTTGATTGCTGAAAGTCTGCTTTCGTTGAAGCGCCTGTCGAGGTCAAGCGATACTCCCCTCGGCGGGCATGATTTTTCTCGGCCAGCTTTTTTCCGATTAATGCTTTCAGGATTTGATTGACATGCAGCGTCCCGCGCGACTCGGCATGATGAATCCCCGGCAGCTTCTGCAAAATCTTGCTGGGTGTCAGCCACTCTTCCTCGTGCAGCACCAACAACACCGACAATTGCGTTTCGGTCAGCTTTCTTGCCGGCACGCCATTGCTTGATGCATTCGTTGGCTGTTCCCTGTAACGAAACAACAGCTTTCCCTGCTCTTTCGTTTTCTCGCACCAGCTTGCTTCGAATTCCTGCAGCGCTTTTGCCAAAGAAGCGCGAGGACTGGCGTAATGGGTCTCACAGTGGTCCAGAATGTCCCTTATACTTCGCCACCCGCCAGCCCGCATCAAGTAATGACGGATGCTGTTCATCGTGATGCGATAGGGCGTGATATAGCCTCCGCCGCTATGACCGCCTTTGAGCCCGGAGTTGAGGTGATGCTCGCTCAGCGCCTCCCTGAGATGAGCGACAATCCTGCGGCTAAAGCGAGGATTTTGGATGCACCAGACACGACCTGTCTTGCTTATGGCAAGCAGTCCGATGCCATAATCGCGAAGCAGGATCGTGACTACCTGCTTGTACTTTTTTTGCTTGTGCGGGATCGCGATCCAGATCAGATTGGCATAGCCGCGCCACCGAAGAGCCTGATCAAGCAATTCCAGCGAGAGTGTTCGCTTCATTTCAACGACCCCGGTTACCGCTCCGCTTGTTACAACAATATCAGCCCGTCCCCCTCCGCTTCGGCATTCGACTTCAGGATACGCAGTGAAGCCCCTTTCTTCCATCCACTGTTTTATCGGTTCATATAGATCAGTCTCTTTCATTGACGGCTCCTTCTTTGGGCATAAATCAGCACTGTGTCCCTCACACTGCCATTCACTAGACACCGTTTGCTTCCATTCTACCATCTGTTTGGTCCCGGTTCTTCTTTGAACGTGGGCTTTTCCGACAAACGATTCAAAAATGAATACGATAGGTAATGAAACCCCAAGTTAGCAGAAAAGCCATCGAGATGGATTGCTAATTCACCATTTGTTAATCCGTCTTGTATACCCAAACGCACATCGAATTTTTGCTGGAGAAATTACACTGAACTTAATTTGCCCTACTCGTTTTCCGTATCGAGGTTGGCGTGGTATGAAACCGTGATACTGAAGGAAACGGGTGAGACGTTTTATTTGCCTAGCGCGTGAAAAAGTGGAAATTGCAATGATGACGCCGGAAATGAACAAGAGAACTACCCTGTTACAAAAATATCCCTTGGATACGATTTATGAACAGCTGCTAGCAAATCTATTGTATAATGATGATTCACTACTTGTTCGAAACGAAAGGAGACAAGATGGCGCCTCATTCCAAACGGATTGCCTTTCAATCCATTCTCGTATTGATCGTCGCTTGTCTCTGTTTCCTCCCGACAAGCTCAAGTGCACTTGATACTCCACAGTCAGACAGTACAGCCACCTATGTGTCTGCCACCAGCGGAATCTTTTTGATTGCGACGTATCGCCATCATGCACCGCTCAGCTTTTTGACTCATAACGTTTATGCCTTGGCGCTTTGGGACAGGGAAACCGATCTGTTACCTCAGCATGTTATCCGGCGCTTTTACCTCCTTCTGGCAATCCAGCTCATGCTTCTCTGGCTCATGCTGATGCCCCTCAAATACGGGTGCACATTCGTGAAGCTTGCCCTCTATGGAACGCATTTCATTCCAGAGAGGAGATATCCAAACGATGCGATACACAGAAGAAGAAGTAAAAATGATCAAACGGACAGTCAAGGATCTCAAGCTCTTTCTGCTGCTGATGCCCATCTTGGTCATAGGCCTATTTGCCGCAAGATTTTTGATCGGATAGCATGACAAACGCGAACCTCTTCTCTATTATCGGAAGAAGGTTCGCGTTTTTTTGAGGGGATGAAACCAGGATGGTGCTGACTTCGTCTTACCTGTAAAGGATGTGGGGCGTATAAGCGGGGAAAATGTGCTGCATGTTGCAGTTGTCATGGCCATTTTTTACTTGATTCTCTCGTATCAGCGCAACTTTCAAAATGTTACGATTTCGAACTATTTGTTTGCTGTGTTCATGAGCACGGCCTTTGTCGTTCTATTCAAGGTGCTTTTGGACCTCTTGAAGGCTGGTTGGAGTTGGCTAATGGGCGTCAATTGAGGGCTGCTCTTTTCTGTGTCACTTCTAAAAATAATAGGGAGCCGGTGGCATCACTGTATGTTGCAACCGTCAGTTGACGAGGAAAAACCGGAGGCACAGGTGAAGCATTCTCGCCCTCGGTTTTCCTTTGCAGTACCCTCAAGATATTCCTACGGTTTTCGCTTTGTGGCTTTTACCGTAATCGTGATCATTTTTCCGCCATATGTTGCGGTTACCTTCGCGCTTCCAGCTTTCTTAGTTGTTAGCACTCCTGCTTCAACCGTCACGATGTCAGGATTGCTGCTGTTCCACGTAACAAGCTCGGTAACCTCTTTTTGGGAACCGTCAGACATACGCGCCTGAATGGTTACTTCACTCGACTTCCCTGCCTCCAAGGTTACACTTTTTTCTGAAGGGACAAGCTCCTTGACAGATACTTTCGAAACGAATACCTTTACAACTGTCTTGAGCCCTTGATAGGTGATCGTCAGTGTTGCTTCTCCTACCTTGCTCCCGGCCTTGATTGTGTCTCCTTTTACCGTTACGACTTTGGAATCACTGCTGACAATCTTCGTTTGTTTGTCCAGTGTGATGTTTTTCTTTTTGCCACGTTTGTCGACTGAGAAAACCTGCAATTTGGCCGATTTCCTCGGTTTGAGCAACATATTTTTCTCCGATACTTCCAGACCAACGATGTCCCCAGACACAACCGTTACGAGACAGCTGTCGGTTTTGCCGCCGTCCTCCGTCGTGACGGTGATCGTTGCTTCACCTGGGGAGACCGAAGTGACAACCCCGTTTGCATTTACGCGTGCAACCTTGCGATTACTGCTTTTCCAGTATAGCTTTTGATTGGAAGCATCCTCCGGCGTCACAGTGGCTTTCAATTGAACGGTTTTTCCACCTCGTTGCAAAACGAGCTCGTGCCGATCGAGTTCAACGCTCGTCACGTTGTTTGCTTCAGCTCGAACTGTCACAACGCACTCGGCCGTTTTGTTGCCATCGACGGTTGTAACCCGAATGATCGCGGTACCCCGTTTGAGTGGAGACACCCGACCGTTTTGATCGACAATCGCGACATCTGGGGCAGTGCTTTCCCACATGACCTGCTGATTCGTGGCATAATCTGGATTGATTTTGGCTTGTAATTGAACGGGTGTTGTCCCTGCTGTCAACGTCAGCTGCTCTTTATCCAACTCGACTCCGTTTACTGGATAATACTGTGGCGGTTGAGGTACAGAAGCGTTGATGGTCACGTTGACAACTGCGGTATTGGATACAGTTTTCCCGTCGGAAACACGGAAGGTAAACAGATCGGTTCCCGTTGCTCCCCGGTTCGGGGTATACACGAATGTTCCTTGCGCCGGATCAAGAAGCTCTGCTTTTCCTTTCACTCCATTTTCGACAATGCTAAAAACTAGCGGATTGTTCTCGGCATCTGTCGCCCCCAATTTACCATGAACAACCTTATTCATCGTCGTCGTGAACGAACCAGCTTGTGCGACTGGAGGCTGGTTCGGTATCTCTGCTACGGTTAGTGTAAAGCTTGTTTCGATAAAGCCCCCAAACGGGTCGGTAGCCCGAACAGTAACGTCGATCTCTCCTTCGGCCACCCCTTGGATCGACAGCTTGGAATCCTTCATCAACAGCTTCGCTTTGGAATCATCATTCGCCTTAGATGATAAGATCAACAAATCATTCTCAGGGTCGGAAAACGTCGAGGTCAGATCAATCACTTTGGTTTCACCGACATAAACCGTTTGGGCAGCGATCGGATTTTGCAGAACGGGCGGTTTGCTGTCAACCATCGTGATCCTGACCAACCCGATGTTGGAATCGCCATAACCGTCATTGACCTGGAAGCTAAACGAATCGGTTCCCGTGTAGCCTGGTTCAGGCGTATAGGTGAAGGCTCCTGTCCTGTCATTGGTCAGAACTGCGGTGCCATGAGTGGCGTCCGCTACAATGATGTATGTTAACGGATCGCCATCGCCATCGGTTGCCAATACTGTGCCATTTACCGGACTATCTTTAGCTATGCTATACTCTTGACTGGAAGTAACAGGCAATTGATTTCCCCGTTGAATCTTCAACTGATAAACCTGTGTGGTGATTCCGTCATCTGCGGTTACGGTGATGTCTACCTGATTGATACCTGCTTTCAATGGAAATGGAACGCTGGTCGTCCCACTGGCAATCGTCACTGCCGGTGATCCATTCACACTCGCTGTGATTGTAGCGGTGGCATCGTTTGCGGCAGGTGTCAGCGTAATGCTGCTTACTCCTGATAACTCCGCTGTATAGCTTGTGACCATTGGTGAAAAAGCAGGAGTTTCGTATCCGTCTGAAAGTCCAAGCGTCGTCAGGACAGCTTTTTTGACCTGGACGGGTACGTATGCTTCTGTTCCTTTTCTTGCCTTCTGATTGCCAAGCTGTCCGTGTTCATTGTCCCCCCAGGTCCAGATCGTCCCATCCTCGCGCACTGCGGCCGAATGGCGAAATCCTGCAGCAACCGCAACACCACCTGTGAAGTTGCCAAGTCCTTCTGGCCCGACCACTTGAACCGGCGTATTGTGGTTTTGTCGATCATCCCCG
>JBLNEJ010000381.1:0-6058 GCA_050262535.1 Clostridia bacterium | reverse complement strand
AGTAAAATCACTCGCCAGCATTTACAACAAAGCGAAGCGGCTGCAGGTGCCGATTACAGAGCAGGTGGCATGGGAACTGCGCGACATCGCGGGGATCCGCGTCATGTGCCAGTTTATTGATGACATTGCGGTCGTCTCGGACATGATCCGCAAACGCAAGGACATGACCGTCTATCTGGAAAAGGATTATGTCAGCAAACCGAAGGAAAGCGGTTATCGCGGCTACCATTTGGTGGTAGAATATCCCTTGATGACAGCTCGCGGACAAGTGACCATTCCAGTGGAGATTCAGATTCGTACGTTGGGAATGAATTTCTGGGCGACGATTGAGCATTCGCTGAATTACAAGTACGAAGGGGTCATTCCGAGCGATATTCGCCAGCGATTGATCGAGGCGGCCAAAGCCTCCTACAAGCTGGACAGCGAAATGAACAACATTCGTGAAGAGATCAAGGAAGCGCAGGTGGCGTTTACCCGCAAGGAAGAGCTTGAGGTAGACTCGCTGATCGGACTTGTCGAGCTCGATTTGGACGTAGACGACGAGGAAGAATCGGAAACGGCAAGTCATGAAATAGGGTACAAGAAGGGGCGGAATGATCAGAATGAGCAAGCCAACGGTTGATTGGCAGGCAGAGGTGGAAAAGCGCAAGGACGAACTGCTGCATGCCACGCAACAATTTTTGCAGATCAGAAGTGTGCTGGATATGTCGACCGCGACGCAAGGTGCACCGTTTGGCACCGAGATTCGCAGGGCATTTGACTATGTGCTGAACATTTGTCGGGAAGCGGGAATGGAAATCAAGGATGTGGAAGGGTACGCCGGGCACGCCGAATTCGGTTCTGGTACAGAGCTGATCGGCGTGCTGAGTCATGTGGACGTCGTTCCGGAAGGGGACGGCTGGAGTGTGCCGCCCTATGAAGGAAGGATCGTTGACGGCAAGCTGATCGCACGCGGGGCAATCGATGACAAGGGGCCGGCGATGGCCTCCGTATTTGCGGCAAAAATCGTCAAGGAGCTTGGATTGCCTTTGAACAAGCGTGTTCGCCTCATTTTTGGAACGGATGAGGAGACATCATGGCGTTGTGTCGACCGGTATTTCGAAACCGAGGAAATGCCGTCGATGGGCTTCACGCCTGATGCCGATTTCCCGATCATTTACGCGGAGAAGGGCGTGACCGATCTGTTTGTCCAGCAAACCTTTGCGGATTGGACCGCACGCGGAGCGGCAGAGGTGGACGAGCCAGAAGCGGTGCTGCACTCCTTTCACTCCGGCTTGCGCGTCAACATGGTGCCGGACAAGGCGGAAGCGGCACTTCTTCTCCGGAACGGATCGGCGCAAGCGGTGCGTGACCGTTTTGCCGAATATTTGCAGCGTGAGGAGCTAGTTGGGACAGCGCGTGAAAACGGAGAGCATCTCGTGCTGACGCTGGAAGGCCGTTCGGCACACGGCAGCACACCTGAACAAGGGCTCAACGCAGGTACTTACCTGAACCATTTCCTCACGGGGCTGAAGCTGGATGCGCGCGGTGCTGCGTTTGCCGCGTTCGTTGAGACATACTTCCATCAGCAGCATCATGGTGAATCGTTGGGGATTGCCGCCGATGATGAGGAAATCGGACCACTCACCGTAAACACCGGTGTTTTCCACTATGAAGCAGAAGGCGAGATTCATTATTTGGTGAACATTCGCTACCCGCATTCTGCTCCATATGACGGGTGGGAGCCGATTTTTTTGGAAAAACTGAAACAAGCGGGATACACATTGACCGTAAATGAAAACAGAGGTCCGCTCTACGTGGATAAATCGCATCCGCTGATCACGACACTGCAGCGTGTCTGGACAGAGCAATCAGGGCAGGAAGCCAACCTGATTGCTATTGGCGGAGCTACTTATGGACGTGCGCTGAAGGTTGGCGTTGCGTTCGGACCGCTGTTCCCGGGCCGCCCCGATTCGGCGCATCAGCGCGATGAGCATATTTTTGTGGACGATTTGCTCAAGGCAACAGCGCTGTATGCACAGGCGATCTACGAACTGGCCCGTGACTAGTGATCGTGCGGTCGTACAGGAAGGAAGAGAGTGAATCATGAGTAAATCATTTGCAGCATTCGGATTTCGCACAGAGGTTTTGCAAGGGATTGAGGACCTTTATTATAAAGAGCCGACATCGATCCAGACCGAAGCGATTCCATTGATTATGGAAGGCAAGGACGTGATCGGGCAGGCACAGACTGGCACGGGAAAAACAGCTGCCTTTGTTTTGCCAATCCTGCACAAGCTCGTGCCCGGAAGAAAGGACGTTCAGGCACTGATTCTTACCCCGACGCGGGAGCTGTCCGTACAGATTGCGGCGGAGATCGAGAAGCTTGGGAAGCATCTAGACGTGAACGTCCTCTCCTTGCACGGGGGAACCGATATTGATAAGCAGCTGTCCAAGCTGAAAACGAACGTGCAGATCGTCGTCGGTACGCCTGGACGTATCCTTGATCACCTGAAGCGTGGCTCGCTCCATTTCGGGCGCATCTCCACCCTTGTATTGGACGAAGCGGACAAAATGCTGGAGATGGGGTTCCTCGATGAGGTGGCGGAAGTGCTGTCCGGAACACCGCAGCAAAAGCAGGTACTGCTGTTCTCGGCGACGATGCCGGACGCGGTAAAAAAGCTGGCGGGACAGTTCATGCAACAACCGCCGCATATCAAAATCGAGCAGAAGCAAAAAACGGTGGCGCAGATTGAACAGCTGTACTACGTTGTCAATCAAAGCGACAAGCAAGATGCGCTGATGGACCTGATCGAAATGACCAAGCCGTACTTGGCGATCATTTTTACCAATACGCAGCAGCGGGTTCAGCATTTGACCGGATATTTGAAGGAGCAAGGACTGAGCGCCGAAGGGCTGTATGGCGACCTGTCGCAAAACAAGCGTGAGCAGCTGATGAAGAACTTCCGCAACATCAAGTTCCAGTTTCTCGTTGCGACCGATATCGCTGCACGCGGCGTTGATGTCGAGGGCGTTACGCACGTATTCAACTACGACCTGCCCAACGACACCGAAAGCTACATCCACCGTGTCGGACGGACCGGCCGCGCCGGACAGACAGGGACCGCAATTTCACTCGTCTCACCGCGCCAGCGCAGCATTTTGACGCGAATTGCCAAGAGCACCAACACGCAGATCGAAGAAAAGCTGCTAACGGCGGGCCGCCATCTGGACGAAGGGCGCAAGCAGCGGGCATCCGAGCGGGAAGCGCATTTTGTCGAGCTTCGTCAGGAGAAGAAGCGCGAAGCTGCTGCACAGCAGAAGCAGAAGGAAGCGCCTGTCCTGGAGGCAATCAAGAAAAACAAGCCGGTCAAACCGGGCTATAAGAAAAAGCTCGCCCGGGAAGTCCAGGATTGGCAGAGCTCTTATGAGCAGAAGAAAAAGCGTGAGGAAGCGAAGGCTGCGCGTAAGAAGGGACCGGGCAATCGTGGTCCAGCAAGCAAATCAGCTGGTACCAAAGATTTCGCCAGCAAAGGTTCACAGCGGCCAGGTTCTGCGAGTAAAGGGTTTGGCAACAAGGGACCAGCCGGAAAAGGGTCCCTTTCCAGAGGGAAAAAATAGCTTATGATCTTACGAAAATGGACAACCTACCGATGAAAGGAGTGTACAGACTGCTATGGCAATGAAATGTATCACAGTCTACACGAACAGCTATGAAGCCTTTTCCGATGTTTATGAGAAGGTATTGAACGAGAACCTGGGCGAATATGAAGAAAAAGAAGTGGAAGGGATCACCGTCAGCGATGCCGGTAGCGTTCCAGAAGAGTACATTGAACGGATGCGGACCAAACCCGATGTTGCGGTCATGACCATCAAGCGCAAAGGGATTACGATCTTCCAGCATGGAGACGTATTCGAAATGCTGATTCCCGAGCAGCAGGCGGAAAAAGAAGCGGTTCACGTATAAGCAACGGAACAAACATGAAACTCTGTCAGTGACAAAAGGCCATTTCCAGTGCGGAATGGCCTTTTGTTTTCCCGTTTCTTAGGAATGATTCTTCATTCCTACTTTTCCAAACGTTCCTAAATAGGTACAATAGAATAAAGTTTACAAATACAGTGAATGTGGAATTTATGAATGAGAGAGAAAACCTGCATCTTTCTTCCTGGTGAGAGGAGAAATCCATATGAGTCCTACATGTCCCTATTGTAAAAATTCCATGCGTCCGCATGAGTTCTTTTGCAGTACATGTGCCCAAGACGAATATATCAGCTACCGTGCCGTGAAAGATTACCTCCGCAAATATCCAAGCTCCAATGCGATGCAAATTTCCAATGCTACGGGAATATCCGTCTCCAAAATCATTAAGTTCATCCGCGATGGATCATTGACCGTCGTCGATCGGTCCAAGTTGTAAAAAAGAATCCGTAAGTCGGAAGGAAAACAAAAAGATCGTCAGGACTCCTGACGATCTTTTTGTTTTACAGAGCAAGCACAAGTGTTCCTTCTCGCTGAAGCAGATGTCGCGATGGGCTACGTTGCCGTCCATTAGTTGCGAAGCATTTTGCTCAGCTTTCGCACCTGCGCTGTCACATAGTCGATGCTGAAATCCGAGCCAAGAAAGGCGATGACCTTGCCGGTTTCATCCTTGATCGGCGCGACGCTGGTCTTCCAGGTGCCGTATTCATCGGTATAGCGAGGGGAAACCTTTACCTTTCCTTTCATGGCGTCATAAAAAGCATCCATGATTTCAGGAGGGCCGATGTATTCCTTTCCTGGCTTCAAATTGAGCTTTTTGTCGGTGACCACATGAATGATCCGCTTGTCAGGAGTGACAGTAAAGATGTAATTCCACTCGATTTTGCCCTCAAGCTCGCGAATGCTCGTCAACCGGTTGCGCAGCTTGGAATAAACGGGGTTGTTCTCGCTCAAATTGGCGAGGAGCTCCTTGACTTCATCGGCATTCAGCGAGGTCGCCGTTACGGTGGCAACCGATCGCAGCAGCTTGTCCAGCTCCTCTTCGAAAATAAGCGATTCGTTTCGTTCACCCGGAGGCAACTTGGATTGCTCCAGCCGCTCCCTGATTTTCTGATACTTTCGGCTCATCGTCGGCTGGCTGACCTCCAGCACCTGAGCGGCAAGCTTGATCGACTTGTACTGATCCATCGCCTTCAAAATCAACTGCTCCTCGACATAGTCAAACGCGTCCTGAAGCGGGAGAAGTGTCGTAATGATCGGCGCAGTTTTGGCCGATACCTTTTTGTTCGGCAGCCATTGCTTGAGTGTTTTCGCATCCACTACCGTCTGCTCGCAGGTCACGACGACGCGCTCGATGCAATTTTCCAGTTCACGTACGTTTCCAGGCCACTGATGAACCTTTAGCAAATCGATCGCATCCGGTGTGAATTGAATATTTTTTCGATAGCGCTGGTTGTATTTTTGCAGGAAATGATACGTAAGCGAGTCGATTTCATCGGAACGCTCGCGCAATGCAGGAATATGCAGGGGGACGACGTTCAGCCGATAGAACAAATCTTCGCGAAACGCGCCTGACTCAACGAGGGACTCCAGGCTTTTGTTGGTCGCCGCAATGACCTGCACATTAATTTTGATCGGCTCCAGGCCGCCGAGCGGAACAATTTCACGTTCCTGCAGCACGCGCAATAGCTTGACCTGCAGTGAAAGGGGAAGCTCGGAGATTTCATCAAGAAAAATGATCCCGTTGTTCGCCTGCGTAAAGTAGCCCGCTTTTCCGCGCGGATCAGCGCCGGTAAAGGCACCGCGCTTGTAGCCAAAAAGCTCTGATTCCAGCAGCTTTTCCGGGATGGCCCCGCAGTTCACCTTCACAAACGGTTGGTTCGAGCGTTCACCAAGGCGATGGATGGCGCTGGCGATCATCTCTTTTCCGACACCGGATTCTCCTACCAGCAGAACCGTGGCGGATACCTGCGCCACTTTTTCTGCCTGTCGCAATACATCTCTCATCTTGCTACTGCCAATCACGAGGGAGTGATCGCCGTCTGCCGGATGATACTTGGGTGCCCTTTTCGAAGGGCTATTACTGGAGGGCGTACTGCT
>JBLNEJ010000380.1:0-4032 GCA_050262535.1 Clostridia bacterium | reverse complement strand
TCCAGCTCGTAGCGCAGCAGATGGTCGATGATATGCACCTGAAGCTTGCCGATTTCACGCTCGCTTTGGCGGTCGCGATTGTCATACTCCTGTTTGGCGAGGCTTTCTTCGACATATTTGTCAATGTCGTCTTCAAGAAAGTGAGAGGATGTACAAATGATGCTGCGGTATTCATCTGTTTTGGAAGGGATCATCCGGAGCGAATGTCCCAGATGAGCGAGCAAAAACTTGTTTACCACTATGTTGTTTTTGGTGTAATCATTTAGCAAGAGTGAATATTCCCCGAGGAAATTTCCGCTTTCCTTTTCATAGCTATGCAGCAGCGTATAGCTTGAACAGTATGTGCAAAACAGCAGATAATCTCTCATTTCTGCCCCCTCCAGCGTAAGCGTTTGCTTAGGATAGGGTATGAAGGGCTAAACGGAGAAGTGACTGCTTGGGCTCTTGTCACAAGTGGAATGAGGGTGTATGCTTGGTTGGGTAAAAGACCTTGCCAGACATAGGCGCAGGAAACGCTCACCAGGCATACATTGACAAAAGAGAACGGGTAAGAGCGATGAAGAGAGGGATATGTGATGGGAAACAAAATTCGACTGGGGATCATCTACGGAGGGAAATCATCAGAGCATGAAGTCTCCCTGCGTACGGCACTTTCCATCATGAAAGCGGTCGATCCGAATAAATACGAAGTAACACCGGTATATGTTGGGCTAGATGGGGAATGGATTCAAGGCAATCCGCTTGCAGGTCAAATCGCAGGGGTGGATCAACTGCGTCTGTCATCCGGGTCGGCTCAGAATGACCCAGTGGCCGAAAATGGATTGCAGCGGACAAAGCAATCCGCTGTTCTGAACATGGGCGACAAAGTCGACGTGGTATTTCCTGTGATTCACGGTCCAAATGGCGAAGACGGGACCATTCAGGGCTTGCTCGAGCTGGCAAACCTCCCATATGTAGGAACGGGTGTCATGGCTTCAGCGGTCGGCATGGATAAATGGATGATGAAAAATGTATTCGCCCAAGCAGGGCTGAATCAATGCAAGTATATCGGAATTTTGCGCTCGCGTTTGGTAAAAGAGCAGGACCAGGTTATTGACCAGATCGAAACAGAGCTTGGCTATCCGTGCTTTGTCAAACCTGCGAATATGGGCTCCTCTGTCGGGATCAGCAAGGCGAAGGATCGCAAGGAGCTGATGGAAGCCCTTGCGCTTGCGGCCAAATTTGACCGTCGCCTTGTTGTGGAAGCGTTCGTGAAAGGGCGCGAGGTGGAAATCGGGGTGTTGGGCAACGAAGAGCTGATCACCTCTGTCGTCGGGGAAGTCATCCCGCAGAAAGAGTTTTACGATTACGAAGCCAAATACAAAGGAGCAGGCACCGAGCTGCAAATCCCGGCGCACATTCCAGATCAGGTTGCAGAACGGATCGCCGCGATGGCGAAGCAGGCATTCCAGGCAATTGACGGCTCCGGGTTGTCACGTGTGGACTTCTTCTGGGACGAGGTGAATGATCAGCTGTACATCAACGAAATCAACACGATGCCGGGCTTTACGCCGTTCAGCATGTATCCGATGCTGTTCCAGGCGGCTGGAATCGAATACAGTCAGCTGATCGATCACCTCGTGCGGCTTGCGCTTGAGCGGCACGAGGAGAAGGCGCAGAATATGGTGGCGGCGGAAGAGCTGGAATAGCTGAATAACGTGAATGTGAAAAGGGACTTTCCCACGTGCCAATAACGGCTATGGGAAAGTCCCTTTTTTGATGATTCGTTTATTTCCCTGAAATCAATTCCATCGGCATCTCTTTTAGCATGGTATTGCGAGAGCCTTTGAAAAGAACGACATTTCCATCACTATTCAAAGAACGCAAGAGCGGGAACGCTTCCGCCTTGATCGTAAAATGCTGCTTTTCTCCGGTATAAGGGTCGGAAATATGCTTGGCGTGCGCCCCGATGGTAATGAGCAGCGCAAAGCGATCCTTGTACTGTTCGAGCAGTCTGCCGATACTCCAATGCATCTCATCGCTGTCGCTGCCCAGCTCCAGCATGTCGCCAAGTACCACGACTCGCTTGCGATCCGGGTAGATATCAGCAAATGTTTCGATGCTGGCCTTCATCGATGTGGGGCTTGCATTGTAGGCATCATTGATAAAAATAGCACCAGTGGGCGACTCAATCCGTTCAAAGCGCATCGCGGACAAGCTGACGGTAGCAAGTGCGCTTTGGATCTCTTCATTGCTTAGACCGAACCATCGAGCGATTGCGATTGCCGGCAGGCAGTTGGAGACATTGTGCTTGCCGTAAAGCGGAACGAACAGGGAAAGGGTTTCCCCGTTTTGGAAGCAAGCAGTAAAGCGGGTCCCATTCTCTTCAGATACGATCTGCTCAGCCCAAATATCCGCTTTTTCTTCCACTGAATAAAACATGATTTGCCCGTCGTACAAATGGCTGATTTTTCGCACGTATTCGTTATCCTGATTCAGCAGGACAAGTACATCCGGTGCTGTGTGGGGCAGAATCTCTGCCTTTGCCAGAGCGATTTTATCCTTGGAGCCGAAATATTCAAGATGAGCTTCTCCGATATTGGTGATGACGCTGATTTGCGGCTTTACGATGGAGGCAAGCAAGTCGATTTCTCCGGCATGATTCATCCCCAGCTCCAATACGGCTGCTTCATGGGATTCGTTCAGCTGCAGCAAGGAATATGGAACACCAAGGTGGTTGTTGAAGTTTTTGTACGTCTTGTACACGTTCATTTTGCTGGCCAGCAGGTGGGCAATCGTGTCCTTTGTCGACGTTTTGCCATTGCTTCCCGTAACGCCGACAAATGGGATGAGAAACGCTTTGCGATAGGCATCAGCCAGCTTTTGATAAGCACGCAACGTATCGTTTACCAGAACGAGGGCAAAATTGTCAGGCAGCTTCCCGGGAAGCTTGGCCTCATCCGAGATGATTGCCGCAGAAGCACCACGTTCGATTGCACTGCTCAGAAAGTCATGACCGTCACGTTCTCCCTGGATTGCAATAAAAACACCGTGAGGGCCAATCTCGCGGCTGTCAAAGTGAAAATGGTTGACCGGAAGCGACGGGTTTCCGGCAAGAAGCAGACCGCCCGCCATTTTCGCAACCTGTTGAATGCGAATCGGATTCATCGAAAACTCTCCTTCTCCCCAATTGTATCGATGCCATGCTATCATGCGTGGATTCGCATAGCAAGCATTGGTTTTAAAACCGGTGCCACATACTAAGCATATGGAATTCGGGCATGCGCTATGTTCAGGTGAGATTTTGCCATATTTTTGGTCAGTTTTTCGATTCTCAGGTTGACCCCGAATGGTCATCTGTCCTATAATGTAGTTTGACAGTCTGTGCTGATACAGTTGTCCCACGGTTTCAAGCGGAGGGAGGGAAGACAGATGGCAGAAATTCGCGTTCGTAAAAACGAGTCTTTGGAAAGCGCACTTCGCCGTTTTAAGCGTGAAAGTGCAAAAGCTGGTGTAATGGCTGAGCTTCGCAAACGCCGCCACTTTGAAAAGCCTAGCATCAAGCGGAAGAAAAAATCCGAAGCGGCTCGTAAGCGCAAGTTCTAATTTTCGGAGGGGCTAATCATGAGTGTAATGGAGCGACTCAATCAAGATTTAAAGCAAGCGATGAAGGACAAAGCAGCAATTAAACTCTCCGTTATCCGCATGGTGAAGGCCGCTGTTAAGAACGAAGAGATAAACAAAGGCAGCCAGCTGTCCGAAGATGAAGAGCTTTCCATCTTGACCCGTGAGTTAAAGCAACGCCGTGAATCCCTCCAAGAGTTTGAGAAGGCCGGTCGTGATGATTTGGTGCAGCAGATTCAAGAGGAAATCGTCGTTTTGACTTCCTATATGCCTGCTCAATTGAGCGAAGAAGAAGTTCGCCAAATCGCGATCGAAGTGATATCCCAAATCGGTGCCTCCTCGAAAAAAGAGATGGGAAAAGTGATGGGAGCAATGATGCCGAAGGTTAAAGGCAAAGCGGACGGCAATGTCGTCCAAAAAATTGTGAAC
>JBLNEJ010000379.1:0-13545 GCA_050262535.1 Clostridia bacterium | reverse complement strand
CTTGCGCCACAACAAGTCGATCCTCCAGAAGAGCGAAGGCTGAAATGTTTTCGCCAATTGATTCGAACGTATCGGAATCAAGATGATACGCATAGAGAGGAGATTCCTCTTCCCACTCGTCCGGTTTGTTGTAATACACCGTGTCTTCAGACAGCTGCAAGTGAATGGGACCATCCAGGTCTCTAACCTCATCAATGACTACTCGCGTCCCAGTTGAAATCTCATAACGGACAATTTCAGCATCGCTGCTATAGCGGCTTTCAATTCCTTCCACCCACACGACATCGGTACCATTATAGGAAAGCTGAGAGACCCCAATTCCCTCTGCCGACCACTTGGTCAACATTTGAGGCGCTTGATTTCCTTCCTTGCGCATCAACAAATACTCGCGCTTTTTCTTCTCAATCCATACAAGCGAGTCTCCATGCTGACTCCTCGTTTCCAGCTTGTCCGTCCCAACATCAACCGCTTCCTTCTTGTGCGTTTCAAGTGACATGGTGATGATTTGCTCATCAATTGGCTGGTACCAGGAGAGTGTGTTCCCATTCAGCTTTAATTCCGCCTGAAACCCATCGATTCCGAACGAGTCGATCCTTTCCTTTTCTCCCGTCTCGAGCTGAATTTCATATAAGGTCAATTCCTCAATATCCTCAAGGTCCCGTTCGTCCATTTCATACGCAAACAATCGATCTTGGTAGACAACCGGGTCCAGCCAATACCCTTCAAGTTGGAAAATTCGCTCATCTCCGCGCTGTTGATAGAGCAACGACCGGTCCTTCAACACAACCGCCGTATACTTGTCCGAAGCACTGATCTGCCAAGGGGAATCTTCTACCGGAAGATGGGCAAGCATTCCGTCAATCATCTTTGGTTTCAGACGAACAGGTGTTGTCTTTTGCTTGGCAGTCTTCTTGGTATCTTCCAGGTCGAACATCTGAACAAGGTATTCTTCGTCGTCCCTAACCAACACAGCCAGTTTCCCGCCATGCGTGAGCAGACCGTTCGGAGAAAAATTGATGGTCTCCACCAAATAAGACGCATCATCCTCGAAGGAATAGAACCACAATCCTTGTTCCTCCTGATTCCAGGCAACATAGTGGTTGTCCATGGCAATCCTGCTCTCACGACTGACATGGGATGAGAGACGAGTATAGCCTCCTTGGTCTCCATTTCCCTCATCCAAATAGACGCCGCCTAGTTCCCTCCATATTAACTGGGATTGGCTGTATTGTGCCTCGTAGCCAGGATATGCATTTCGCGAAACACGCTCTCCTTCAAAAGGTCGCATCCACTGCCACCGATCTTGCCCTGCTGCTTTAAGCAGTCTGTCTGAACGAGAGTCAAATGCAGTAATGGTCTCCACTTGCTTTTTTTCCACATTCATGACTTTCTCTACTGTGGTTTTCGAGCTCCATTCGGCTGCTTCCCATCGTATGTACGGATAGTCGATGCGAATATTTGTGGCTGGTGCAGATATGTACTGCTCAAGGACATATTTCTTCTTACCCACCTTCGCATAAAGTGCAAATTCGCTCCATCGGTAATTCTGGGGCTCACTCCACACTTCAATTCCATCGTCTTCTACCGATTCCAGATGCATACCTTCGAAATCATCCATCACGTCTACCTGATTGCCATCAAACCTGTAGATGATTTCATTCTCTTCCTCATCTTCGGACTTCCAGTACAAGCCCGAATCTCCATAAAACAAAAGCTCGGCATCCTTACTTTTCCCGCTCCAGATGACATTCTGCCGGTCAACTTGTTTCGGTTTGGCCGCAAACGCCGGTGAGCCGGTTACGATGAGCAAACAACTAATGATAAGAGTCCATATTCGATGAGTTCTCTTTTGAAACAACTACGATTTCCCCCCTTTATTCATTGCAGGCATTGTCCACACCCATAATATCCCACACATTGCCAAAAAACAACAAAAAACCCTTGTCCTCGGTAAAGAGGAACAAGGGTTTTGCTTGCCATAAAAGGCTGATTAACGCTTGGAGAACTGTGGAGCGCGACGAGCAGCTTTGAGACCGTATTTTTTACGTTCTTTCATGCGTGGGTCGCGAGTCAGGAATCCAGCGCGCTTCAGAGCACCGCGCAGTTCTGGATCTGCTTTCAACAGAGCGCGAGCAACACCGTGACGGATTGCACCAGCTTGACCGGTTGTTCCGCCGCCACCTACGTTGATGAGAACATCGTAACGACCGAGAGTTTCAGTCAGAACGAGCGGTTGCTTCACGATTAATTTCAGAGTTTCCAAACCAAAATAATTATCCATTTCACGCTTGTTGATTACGATGCGACCTTCGCCCGGAACCAAACGAACGCGTGCTACAGAGTGCTTACGACGACCTGTACCGTAGTATTGAACCTGTGCCACGATTTATTTCCTCCCTTACTATTTTAGCCGCGAATTTGCCATGCTTCTGGTTTTTGAGCCGCATGAGGGTGTTCAGAGCCAGCATACACTTTCAGCTTGGTGAAGATTTGACGACCCAGACGGTTTTTTGGCAGCATGCCTTTAACTGCGATTTCGAACATGCGGTCTGGACGAGTTGCAAGCATTTCACCAGCTGTTTTGGACTTCAAACCACCCGGATAGAGGGAGTGAGTGTAGTAGATTTTGTCACTCAATTTCTTACCAGTTAATTTGATTTTGTCAGCGTTGATAACAACGACGAAATCACCAGCATCAACGTGCGGGGTGAATTCAGGTTTCAATTTGCCGCGCAGAATGGAAGCTACTTCACTTGCCAAACGACCGAGCGTTTGACCTTCTGCGTCTACGATGTACCATTTGCGCTCGACTTCGAGCGGCTTAGCCATATATGTGGTACGCATGATTGTCCCTCCTAAATGTTTTGCACTAAAGAGTAAATCTTGAGGAAGTTGCAACGGGTAGCAACCGACTCTCGTGTATCATTACGATCTTCGTTTTTCAATCCCGGGGCTAGAGTGGGGCTAGCGGGTATGAAAATACCAAGGATCATCATACTACAATCGTTGACTATAGTCAATGGTCCAACCTACGATTATTCATACAAAACTTGCCACATGGTCAAGCCTTTGGCAGCGGCTGTTTTTCCCGCCTTTTCGCGGTCCTGCGCTGCCAAGATGGCCGCCAGCTCTTCCGGTTGACGCTTGCCTTCGCCTACCTTGATCAACGTACCGGCGATGATGCGAACCATATTGTAAAGAAACCCGTTTCCTTCACAAATGATCCAGATCAGATCGCCTTCCCGATGCACGTCCAGACTGTAGATCGTACGCACCTTGTCCTCGACAAACGTCTTGGCAGAGCAGAACGAAGTGAAATCGTGCTCCCCTACCAAATGGCGAGCAGCTTCCTGCATCAGCCTTTCATCCAGGCGGTGTCGATAATGCTCGGCATACCGATGACGAAATAGATCGGGAACCACGGCGTTGTCGATGCAGTAGCGGTACTGTTTGCGTGTTACGTCATAACGAGCGTGGAAGTCAGGAGACACCTCTTCGACACTTCGAATCACGATCGAGTCCGGCAACTGATTGTTTAGCACAAACCGCCATTTTTCGGTCGGAATTGCCGATGCGGTATCAAAATGAAACACCTGCCCTTGGGCATGTACCCCGGCATCCGTCCTCCCTGAACCTTCGATCTGGATCGTCTCCCCGGTAATACGCTGCAGAGCAGCCTCAATCGTTCCCTGAATGGTCACTTGCTCCGGCTGAACCTGAAACCCGCTGAAATCTGTTCCATCGTACGCGACGATGCACTTTAACCGTTTGATACTCTCCACCACCCTAACAACGCAATCACGGCGCAAGCAACAACCAGCACAAGGCTATCCTTCGCTGAAAAGCGAAGCTGGCGCAAGCGGGTACGTCCCGCACCTCCGCGGTAGCCGCGCGCTTCCATCGCCAATGCCAAATCTTCAGCCCGGCGAAACGAGCTGATAAACAAAGGGATCACAATCGGCAGCATCTTCTTGGCGCGCTTCAAGAGAGGGCCACTGCCGAAATCGGCGCCACGCGATTGCTGCGCCTTGATAATTTTATCCGTTTCCTCAAGAAGGGTAGGGATAAACCGTAACGCAATCGACATCATCAAGGCGATTTCATGCACAGGCAATTTCAGTTTCTTAAACGGACCGAGCAGCTTTTCCAATCCATCCGTCAAATCCATCGGTGCAGTCGTTAAGGTCAAGAGCGAACTGATCACAACCAATAGCCCTAAGCGAAACGAAATAAAGATAGCTTGGCGCACACCTTCTTCCTCAATACTGAACCATCCCCAACGAGCGTACACTTCTCCCCCTTTGGTCAAAAAAAGGTGAATGACGACCGTAAACAGCAGCAGAAACCAAATCGGCTTCAAGCCCTTGATGATGTATGAGAAAGAAATGCGTGACAACAGAATGGCACCCACGATGATCAGGAGCAAAAACAAATAAGCAGAAAATGAGTTCGCCAAAAAGACAGCAAAAGCAAATAATACGAGAAATAACAGTTTGCTGCGCGGGTCAAGCCGATGCACGAATGAATGTCCAGGTACGTACTGTCCAATCGTGAAGTCTTGCAGGATGCTCACGTTCTCGCCCCCTTGCCGTCTTGCAGCATGCGAACAAGATACGAAGCCAGCTCTTCTTCCTGATACAAGGAGAGCGGTATCTGACGATCTGATGGTAATTGTGCATTCATGCGAGTGATGAACGCGACTGTCTCCGGCACATCCAGCGAAAGCTCATGCAGACGCTTGGCATCAGCAAACACGTCCTCTGGCGTGCCTTGCATGGCAACTTGGCCCCTTGCCATCACAATCAGCCAATCGGCATAACGGGCAGCCTCCTCCATACTGTGTGTGACCAGTACGGTTGTTTGCTTACGCTCCTGGTGAATGCGATATATCGATTCAAGAATCGACTTGCGCCCCGCAGGGTCCAGACCAGCAGTCGGCTCATCCAATACGAGAATACGCGGGTCCATTGCCAGTACACCTGCGATCGCTACCCGCCGCATCTGCCCGCCACTTAACTGAAACGGGGACCTGTCTTTCATTTCCTCATAGGAGAATCCAACCGTTTCCAGCGCCAGCTTCACTCTCTCTTCAAGCTCCGCTGACTCAACCCCGAATTGAAGTGGCCCGAAGGATACATCCTTGGCAACCGACTCCTCAAATAATTGGTGTTCGGAGTACTGAAACACAATCCCCACATGGCGACGAAATTGTGAGGAGAGCTTGCTTTGGGGTCCAATCTCCCATTCCCCGATGCGAATCCTCCCCGTCAATGGCAAGAGGAGTCCGTTCAGATGTTGAATCAAGGTTGATTTGCCCGAGCCGGTCTCACCAATTATCCCTACATAAGCGCCGGACGGGATATTGAATGAAATGTCAATCAGCGCCTGTTTCTCGAACGGCGTCCCTTTGCCGTAGACATGGCTTACCTTTTCAAAAGCAATTTGCATAACTCCTCCACCAATCCCTCTTGTCGCAAATGATGCCCCACAGACACGCCTGACTTCGTCAAACGATGGTGCATCCTCACAGCAAAGGGGACATCTAGCCCGGCTTCATGCAGCGTTTCTACTTCTTCATACACTTCCTGTGGTGTTCCATCGAGGAGAATACGCCCTGCATTCATCACGATGACGCGATCAGAATCAATGGTTTCTTCCGGAAAGTGCGTGATGTTCAGCACAGTAATGCCTTCCTCGCGGTGCAAGCGATGCGCAAGTGCCATGACTTCCTTTCTCCCGATCGGATCAAGCATGGCAGTCGCCTCATCCATTATGATAACGCTTGGGCGCAACGCCATCACGCCCGCAATTGCCAGGCGTTGCTTTTGACCACCCGACAGTTTATGCGGCTGGCTTAGGGTAAATTGCTCCATCTGCACTGCCCGCAACGATTCGTCCACCCGTTCTCTCATCAACGCAGGCGGCATCCCGATATTCTCCAAACCAAACGCTACGTCGTCCTCGACAGTAGAACCAATGATTTGATTATCCGGATTTTGAAAAATCATGCCGACTTGCCGACGAATGTCCCAAATATGAGCCGTATCGCGTGTATCCATCCGGCAAACACGCAGCACACCTTCGCTCGGAAGAAACAAGGCATTCAAAAGTTTCGCCAATGTCGATTTACCTGAGCCATTGTGGCCGATAATCGAAACAAACGACCCTCGCTCAATTGTCAGCGACACTCGATCCAACACCGTAGCTGGAGTTGTATTGTGGCTAACATATGTGAACGATACTGCGTCGGCCTGAATAATTGGATCATCGCTCATGACTGGCATCACATCCCCCGTGCGTTGCATGACTGTGACTCTTCCCCGAAATTCGGACGTAAAAAAAAGGGCATGATCGAACCCGGCAAATCATCACCAGATCCTACCCTCACCCTTTTTACATCAAACGTTGAATTAAACCAATTCGATATAAGCCATCGGCGCTGCGTCACCGCGGCGAGGACCCACTTTCAGAATGCGAGTGTATCCACCGTTGCGCTCAGCATAGCGAGGAGCGATGTCATCGAACAGTTTTTGAACTGCGTCGCGGCCTTCTTCAGTTGCTACTTCTTTACGAACAAAAGCAGCTACTTGACGGCGTGCATGCAAGTCGCCACGTTTCGCCAAGGTAATCATCTTTTCAGCAATGGAACGCAATTCTTTTGCTTTCATCTCAGTTGTTTCAATGCGCTCATTGATGAACAGATCCGTTACCAAGTCGCGGAACAGCGCCTTACGAGCCGAGCTACGACGACCCAATTTACGGTATGCCATTTCCTTACCTCCCTCTTCCTTGCGAGCAATAGGAGCTCACAAGAACAGTTACTAATCGTCGTTACGCAAGGAAAGACCAAGCTCTTGAAGTTTCTCTTGAACTTCTTCCAGGGATTTGCGGCCCAGGTTGCGAACTTTCATCATGTCTTCCTCGGATTTTTGAGTCAACTCTTGAACCGTGTTGATTCCCGCACGCTTCAAGCAGTTATAGGAACGCACAGAAAGATCCAGTTCTTCGATGGTCATCTCCAGAACTTTTTCTTTCTTGTCTTCTTCTTTTTCCACCATGATTTCAGCATCCTTCGCCTCATCGGTCAAACCGACGAACAGGTTCAGGTGCTCCGTCATGATTTTCGCACCAAGGCTTACTGCTTCCTCAGGGCTGATGCTTCCATTTGTCCATACTTCAAGCGTCAACTTGTCATAGTTCGTCATTTGCCCTACACGGGTGTTTTCGACTTGATAGTTGACACGCTTAATTGGAGTATAGATGGAATCCACCGGAATAACACCGATCGGTTGATCCTCGGTTTTATTGCCGTCCGCTTGAACATAACCCCGTCCACGGCCAGCTGTCATCCGAATGTGCAGACGACCGCCTTTGGCAAGAGTTGCGATGTGGAGATCAGGGTTCAAAATCTCAACGTCGCTGTCAGCACGGATGTCTCCAGCTTTCACGGCACCTTCGCCTTCGGCATCAATTTCGATGACTTTCTCTTCATCCGAATGGATTTTGAGAGCAAGACCCTTGATGTTCAGGATGATTTCCGTTACGTCTTCAACAACACCCTCAACAGTCGAGAATTCATGCAACACACCATCGATTTGGACCGAGGTCACAGCGGCACCTGGCAACGACGACAGCAGGATTCGTCTCAGCGAGTTACCAAGGGTTGTACCATAACCACGCTCAAGGGGTTCGACGACGAATTTCCCATAAAGGTTACTTTCGTCTACTTCCACAACCTCGATTCTTGGTTTTTCTATTTCTATCATTAAACAAACCCTCCTTCAAAACGTCGAAACTCTTGGGTGGGCTTGAACCAAGCCCACTCAGGAATTTCCTGCGGCGGTTTACCGTATGCGTGCATGTCAAGCATGATAAGCAGAATCTACCATTCTAGTATGGACATCTTCTGAGCTTTATAAACCAGGTTACACGCGGCGACGTTTTGGTGGACGGCAGCCGTTGTGCGGAATTGGGGTAACATCTTTGATCATGTTAACTTCCAAACCAGCTGCTTGCAGGGAACGAATTGCTGCTTCACGACCGGCACCCGGTCCTTTTACCAGCACTTCGCAAGAACGCATGCCATGCTCCATTGCAACTTTAGCTGCAGTTTCTGCTGCCATTTGCGCTGCGAATGGAGTGCTTTTGCGGGACCCACGGAAACCGAGGGCACCAGCGCTGGACCAAGAGATTGCGTTGCCATGCGGATCAGTGATCGTTACGATCGTGTTGTTAAAAGTAGAGCGGATATGTGCTACGCCGACTTCAACATTTTTACGATCGCGACGACGGGTGCGCGTAGCAGTCGCTTGTTTTCTTTTCGCCATGTCAGATTACCCTCCTTTACTTCTTCTTGTTAGCTACAGTACGGCGTGGGCCTTTGCGCGTACGAGCATTTGTTTTAGTACGTTGACCACGAACAGGAAGTCCACGGCGATGGCGGATCCCACGGAAGCAACCGATCTCCATCAAACGCTTGATGGACAACGAAATGTCGCGACGCAGGTCACCTTCTACTTTAATGTTCTTATCGATGTACTCACGAAGTTTGCTAACTTCGTCTTCGGTCAGATCACGAACGCGAGTGTCCGGATTGATTCCGGTCGACGCAAGAATACGCTGGGAAGTTGGGCGACCGATACCAAAGATATAGGTCAAAGCAATTTCCGTGCGCTTTTCACGAGGCAAGTCAACGCCTGCAATACGTGCCATTCTTTAAAAGCACCTCCTTGAGTGTTTATCCTTGTTTTTGCTTATGCTTTGGATTTTCACAAATAACCATTACGTTACCTTTGCGACGAATGACCTTGCATTTTTCGCAGATCGGTTTCACCGACGGTCTCACTTTCATGGTTCTTGCCTCCCTTTTTCTAGGGTCAAAAACGCTGTTTGGCGTTCTGCTTATTTGTAGCGGTATGTGATACGACCGCGCGTCAAGTCATAAGGTGACAGTTCCACCGTCACTTTATCGCCCGGCAGGATGCGGATAAAGTGCATGCGGATTTTTCCGGATACGTGTGCCAGAACCTTGTGGCCGTTTTCCAGTTCTACACGGAACATGGCGTTCGGCAACGGCTCAATCACCGTACCCTCTACTTCAATAACGTCGTCTTTGGCCATTCGTTCGACTCTCCTTTCATCATGTCTTCAGTCTGAACTAAAGTTTGGTCAAAATCTCATAGCCTTCTTCTGTAATTGCGATGGTGTGTTCATAATGAGCACAATTTTTCACATCAACCGTTACAACCGTCCAATTGTCCGCCAGGGTACGGACATAACGTTCGCCAGCATTCACCATCGGTGCAATTGCCAAAACCATACCTGGTTTTAATCTCGGCCCTCGCCCCGGAGGACCAAAATTCGGGATTTGGGGGTCCTCATGCAAATTGTGACCGATGCCATGACCGACATATTCACGCACAATCGTGAACCCTGCAGCTTCGGCATGGAGTTGAATCGCATGAGAGATGTCAGAGAGACGACCGCCAGGAATGGCATTTTCCAGTCCTTTGTAAAGCGATTCCTCTGTCACTCTCATCAAGCGCTGATCTTCGTCGGAAATCGCTCCGACCGCATAGGTCCATGCGGAATCGCCGTGAAATCCTTCGAAAAGAGCTCCGATATCCAAACTGATGATATCGCCTTCTTGCAGCGTCCGTTTGCCCGGTATGCCATGTACTAGTTCTTCATTGACTGAAGCGCAGATACTTCCCGAAAAGCCGCCGTAGCCCTTGAACGACGGAACCGCACCTTTACTACGAATAAAGGTTTCGGCCAGTTCATCAAGTTGTTTTGTCGTAACACCCGGCTTTACTGCTTTGGATAGCTCCTGGTGAGTTTGGGCGACAATCCGACCCGCCTCCCGCATCACGTCCAGTTCCATTCTTGATTTCAGAATGATCATGTTGGGCTACCCTCGCAGCAAAGCTGCAATATCCACAAACACTTTGTCAATGTCTTGCTCACCATTAATGGTACGCAGAACACCGTGCTCTGAGTAGTAATCAATCAAAGGCTGTGTTTGGGCGATATTGACGTTCAGACGTTGTGTTACTACTTCAACCTTATCATCATCACGTTGGTAAAGCTCACCCTGATCCTTGTCGCAAACCCCTGCCTGAGCTGGTGGATTGAACAAGGTGTGGTAGCTGGAACCGCATGTTCTGCAGATCCAACGTCCCGTGAGACGATCGATGAGAAGCTCACGACGAACATCGATATTAATCACGTGGTCGATCTCGCGTCCCATATCCTTCAAGACCGCGGTCAATGCCTCTGCTTGCGGTACGGTACGCGGGAACCCATCGAGAAGAAAACCTTTGTTGCAATCAGCTTGAGCCAAACGCTCCCGCACGATACCAATTACGATTTCATCGGGAACCAGCAGACCTTTATCCATGTAGGACTTGGCCTCCAGGCCCAGCGGCGTTTCGTTCTTTACCGCTGCTCGAAAAATGTCACCGGTCGAAATATGCGGGATGTTAAACTCTTTTACGATCTGTTCTGCCTGTGTGCCTTTACCGGCTCCAGGCAAACCCATCAGTATAATATTCACGTCCATCCCCCCATCCTTCTCTAAAACAACCTCGCGCTACTTAATGAACCCTTTGTAGTGACGCTTGATCAACTGGCTCTCGATTTGCTTCATCGTATCAAGTACGACACCGATTACGATCAGAAGCGATGTACCTCCGATGTAAATCGATTGTGGCAGATTTGCCAACGCACTGAAGAAGAACGGCAAAACAGAGATTGCTGTCAGGAAGAGCGCACCTGCCAAAGTAAGGCGGTTCAGCGTTCGCGTGATATATACCTCGGTGTTTTTACCAGGTCGGATACCAGGGATGTAACCGCCGTTTTTCCTCATGTTTTCAGCAAGTTGTACAGGGTTGATCTGTACAAACGTGTAGAAATACGTGAAGCCGATGATCAGAATGGCATATAACGTCATACCGATTGGTCTGTTTACCTGGAAGTTTTGATAAATCCAGTTTGCGATCCCTTCGCCAGACGCATCTGCCCAGAAACTTGCGATCGTCGACGGGAAAATGACCAAGGAGATCGAGAAGATCACCGGAATTACCCCAGCCGAGTTGATCTTTAACGGAATGTGAGTCGATTGTCCACCGAACATTTTGCGACCGACTACGCGCTTCGCATATTGAACAGGGATTTTACGGATCCCTTGCTGCATAAAGATAACACCAACGATGATCCCGATGATAACCAACAGTACAGCAAGCATCTTCACAATCGTAAAGAATATGTTCGCTGTCGCATCGGCAAACTGTGTGGAGAGAATCGTCTCAATTCCGGTTGGAATCGCAGCGACGATACCGGCAACGATGATAATCGAAATTCCGTTACCGATCCCTTTTTCGGTGATTTGCTCACCGAGCCACATCAGAAAAGCGGTACCCGCTGTAAGCGTCAAGGCGATTAACGCATAACTCATAATTGAGGTATCTGTCAAAAGCCCTTTATACATATTATTGAAGCCGTAGGTCATCCCAATTGACTGAACGAAGCCGAGAATTACCGTAAAGTAGCGAGTGACCTGTGCAATTTTACGGCGTCCTACTTCCCCTTCGCGTGCCCACTGAGTGAACTTCGGTACAACTTCCATGGAGAGAAGCTGCATAATGATCGATGCCGTGATATACGGCATGATTCCCATCGCAAATATCGAGAAGTTTTTGATCGCCCCACCGGAGAAGGTGTTCAAAAGTCCGAGCAGGTTGTTGTTGGTCGCCTGTTGCAAAAGCTCGACGTTTACGTTGGGAACAGGAACAAAGCTCCCAATTCGGAAGACGACAAGCATCAAAAGGGTAAAAATAACCTTTCGACGCAGGTCGCCTATCTTAAAAATGTTCGAGAGACTCGCTAACATTAGATCACCTCGGTAGTTCCACCGACTTGAGCGATCTTCTCAGCAGCACTAGCAGAGAACTTGTGTGCTTTTACAGTCAACTTTGCAGTCAATTCACCGGTTGCCAAAACCTTAACGCCATCACGCATTGCGCTGATAACGCCGGTTTCTTTCAACAGCTCCGGAGTTACTACCGTGCCGTCTTCGAAACGGTTCAACGCATCGAGGCTTACGATTGCAAACTCTTTGCGGTTGATGTTTTTGAAGCCGCGCTTAGGCAGACGACGGTACAACGGGTTTTGACCACCTTCAAAGCCCGGACGTACACCGCCACCGGAACGTGCGTTTTGACCTTTGTGACCTTTACCTGCAGTTTTACCGGTTCCGCTACCGATACCGCGGCCAAGACGCTTGCGCTCTTTACGGGAACCTTCTGCTGGTTTCAGTTCATGCAATTTCATAAGTCGCACCTCCTCACTGTTACAACTGTTTATGCTTCGATTTCCTTAACTTCAACAAGGTGTTTCACTTTGAAAATCATACCGCGCATAGCCGCATTGTCCGGTTTTACAACGGTTTGATGAATTTTGCGAAGACCGAGAGCTTGCACTGTCGCTTGTTGATCAACAGTACGGCCGATCAGGCTGCGCTTGAGGGTGACTTGAAGAGATTTCGCCATGTTCAGTTCCCTCCTTCTTAGCCTAACAACTCGTCAACAGTCTTACCGCGCAACTTCGCGACATCTTCCGCTGTTTTCAGGCGGCCGAGGCCTTCCAGCGTTGCGTGGACCATGTTGATCGGGTTGTTGGAACCTAAAGATTTACTTAATACATCGCCTACACCAGCCAATTCAAGAACCGCACGAACAGGACCACCCGCGATTACACCAGTACCTTCAGCAGCTGGTTTAATCAACACACGACCTGAACCAAAATGGCACAGTACTTCGTGTGGAACAGTTGTTCCTTTCAGCGGAACGCGGATTAACTTTTTCTTGGCGTCATCAATTGCTTTGCGAATCGCATCTGGTACTTCTTGGGCTTTACCCATACCAGCGCCGACGTGTCCGTTACGGTCGCCAACTACAACGAGTGCGCTGAAGCTCATACGGCGACCACCTTTAACCGTTTTCGCTACGCGGTTAACGGCGACTACTTTCTCTTCCAGCTCTAACTTGCTAGCGTCGATACGCATTCCTTTACCTCCTTGTGCAATGATTAGAATTGCAGACCAGCTTCACGTGCTGCGTCAGCAAGAGCTTTAACGCGTCCATGGTACAGATAACCGCCACGGTCAAATACCACTTCAGTCAGCCCTTTATCTTGAGCGCGCTTTGCGATCAGGTTACCAACCGCCGTAGCTGCTTCAATGTTGCCGCCGGAATTCAAGCCCAGTTCTTTATCCAACGAGGATGCAGATGCAATTGTTGCACCAGATGCATCATCGATCAGTTGTGCATAGATATGCTTGGATGAACGGAATACGTTCAAACGCGGACGAATAGCATTACCTGCCAAACGTTTACGGATACGCAGATGGCGTTTTTTCCGTGCTTTGTTTTTATCGCCTTTTGTAAACATCACGCGGCCTCCTTTCTCAAAAAACTACGCGGGTTATTTACCTTTTTTACCTTCTTTACGACGAACGATCTCATTGCTGTATTTAATCCCTTTACC
>JBLNEJ010000378.1:0-4713 GCA_050262535.1 Clostridia bacterium | reverse complement strand
TTAGGTTCGAACGGTCACGAATCGGTCGGATCACTTCATCCTGTTCCTGTTTTGGCCGATTTTCCAAACGGCCGTAAACGGGTGAATATACCTCATTCATTTTGAATGCGGGCTTTTCCTCAAGAGGAGCCACCTTCGGCTTTTGCGGAGCAACCTGCTTGAAAGGCTGCGGATTATGGCGTTCCTTCTCATCCTGCTTCATCCGCGAATGCTCCGCCTGCTTGCCCACGTCTTCCGTCACGCGCTTGTCCGCCATTTTCTGATCGGGAATAACAGGAAACCGGAACTGTCTCGGTTTTTCCCGATGCGTGGTTTCGTTAACGGGTCCACCCGGCCGCTCTTTCGGGTAAATGCTCTTCGTCTTGGCCTGGATCCGATTATTTTGTACAGGGGGAGTCGATACGCGCTGCTCACGTTCCTCTTCCTCCCATTCTTCACTTCGCAATGACTTCCACAAATTTTTTATCCACGTCCACATCGTGCTACGCCCTCTCTACCAGTTACTTCCTTCACGAACTTTGCCTATCCTCCATGATTCACCAGCTGCATTCGCAAGTTCTTCCTTTTTAATCATATCGCAATTGCCATGATGAGTACATAATTGCAGGGAAAGTCAGCCAAGCGTAATTTGCACTTTTTTTCACAAAATGTGAAACATTAGCGCGAGATATCCGTACTAATAAGAGGAACCAACTATATCCAATACATAAAGGAGGAAGACAGAATGCTAAAAAAAGGGAGTCTCTTGCTCCTGGCCATGCTTCTGCTTTTGACCGGATGTTCCGGACAAGCCGCACTGGTACGTGATTCATTGGCAGCTTCGGTCGAAAAACCAAACTACGAATTCCAGGGCAGCCTGAAACTGATTGCCGACCTCGAGAAGCTGGACAAAGTTGATGATACCATTTCAGCGGAAGAAAAAGCCGAGATCTTCGCCGTACTGCGCACATTGGTTGCAGGCGTATCAATGACAGGCTCGCAAACCGATCTCAACCACGCCAAGCTCACGCTAACGGCAAACGACGACAAGGTTTTGCGCGACAAAGGCATGTGGACTGGCGATCAAAAAGCAAGCGTAGACTTGCTGGTTGACACCGACAAGGTTTATTTCAAATCCCCGATCGACACCAAATATTTGGCCGTTGACGGAAGTGGCGGTATGGCTGACCCAGCCATCGACCCGAAAGCTTTGAAAGATTTCCAGGAAAAGCTGAACAAGCTGACCATGGATTTCATGAAAAAGTACATCGCCAAATATGGCTTCACACTGTCCAACGTAAAAAATCTCGGAAAAGAAACCGTGAAGCTGCCAAACGGTACGTCCGTGGAAGCAACGCACATCTCCATTCAGCTTGATCTGAAGGAATTGGTTAAAATCTTCTTCTTTACCGCGAACGACGCGACAACGAATGCAGATGTACGCAGCTTTGCAATCGATGCTGTAACCTTGTTCAGCAAGTTTGAACAGGATACAAACAAGCCGGAAAAGCCGCTGACAGACGCTGAGCTTCGTGCCGAAGCAACCACCACAGTTGATATGGGCCTTGCGTTCCTCAAAGGCTGGCTCGAAGAAGTTCAAAAAGAGCTCACGGTTGACAAGATTGTGGAAATGGCAAAAGAGGACGGCTTGCTCGGCGTGAACATGTCGTTTGACTACCTTGTCGATGCCAACAAGCTTCCTGTAAGCCAAAAAGTAAAGGCAACGGTGACCTTCAAGCCGGTGGACGAACCAACGGTAAAAGAGCCGATCACAATGGGCTTTGAATCCGACAGCTTGATGTGGAACTACGGCAAAGCTCCTGCCATCGCTTATCCGAAAGCGGAAGAAACCGTGCTGATGGATCAAATCTTTACTGATGAAAAGGCACTTGCCGGCTTTAACGAAAAAGGGTTCATGCACGCCCTTCTCAAATCGATGAAGGAAGAGCATGAAGCGGAAATGAAATATTGGGAAGAGCTCGAATCCGGCGACTACACCGAAGAGGACACGGATACGAGCACTACCCCAGTTGCTCCGGTAACAAAGTAAGGAATGTGAAAAAAGAAGCGGTCGGTCTATGCCGATCGCTTCTTTTTTGTTACACTATCATATATGTCATGTTTTCTGACAAAGGATGATACCTTATGAGCAAAAAACGCTTGGAAGTCTGCCCCATTTGCCGTGCCCCGCTCGTTGCGCACGAAAACAAACAATCCACAGTCCTGTGGTGCTCTCGCAATCCGGCGCATTTCCGCTGGGTTTTGGAAAAATGAAGCCCGTTCGACTGCAAAACCAATTGTCATCAGTCGACCGGGCTGTTTTTTCACTTTCCTCCTGATTCGGAAGGCTTTGCGATTATTGAACTGGATCGCTGCTTTTCTTGAGCAAATTTTGCACCGGTTCGTGCAGATTCCCGTTCGTTGCGATGAGGGATGGCAAATGATCCGGTGAAAATGGCTGATGGCGATAGATCTCGCCTTCCCAATCCGTCACTAAAGCATGCGCTTCCTGCGCGATCAAAATCCCTGCCGCGACATCCATCACGCTCGAGCGATGCATCACGACATAATCGATCCATCCGCGGGCAAGCAGGCACCAATCCAGTGCAGGCGCGATGTTGCGCATCACGCGCTTTGTTTGCAGCATGAGCGGATTGGTTAGCGCCAGCTCCTGCTCCCTTGTAACTGAATCGCGTCCACGAATATAGGTCCCTACTGCCATCGACAACTCGGAACGGCTGTTGACGGAAAGACGAGTTCCATTCAAATATGCTCCCTTCCCTTTTTCAGCCCAGAACATTTGACCCGCAACCGGGTTGTAGACGACCCCCAGCACGACCTCTCCTCTATGCTCCAGGGCGATCGAGATCGAAAAATACGGGTTCCCGATAAAATAGTTGTTCGTACCGTCAAGCGGATCGATGATCCACAAATATTCTTCCTCCCGATCAACGGCCCCGATCTCTTCCGAAAAGATGGAATGGGTGGGGAAATGGCGATGCAGCACCTCGATGATTCTGCGCTCGCTCTCCTTGTCTTCGGGCAGCTTGACATCATTGTGCAAAACCTGGTCCGGAATCAATTGCTCCAAAAAACGCTCGCGTAAAAAGCTGCCTGCTTCTTCTGCTGCCTGCTTGGCAATCTCGATCATCTGCTGGTCTCCTTTGTCTGTAGCACCTGAATTTTCCCTTGTGCTCCCTATCGATTGTGGCTATGATGGAGGGAATGATCAGCCTGGCTGAAGGAGGGAAGTTGAGTTGAACAACGACTTTATCCGATTGAAAAACCTGGAAGGCGAGCTGAAGCTGACACAGATGAACCACAGCCTGTCCTGCTCTGTCACCAGCAAGGAACTGGTTTTCCAAAAGCCGCATACCACCTATCATCTTTTCCTTCAGGATATATTGAGCATGTTGCCGGTAACGGTTCCTCCCAGCAACGTGACCTTTCACCATCAAACTGAAACGATTCGCTCCGAGTTTCGTTCCGACTATTACAAACTTACTGCCAAATGGGTGCGCATCGTCACTCGCTCCGGGGTCGTGGAACGTGAGAACGTTGACTTTATCATACCGCTTTCCCCAAAAATGCTAGAATATATCGCACAGTTTAGCGGTCTGAATGTAATTCGATAATGGCCCCGCTGGGGAAAGGACATGAGGCATACGCCATTTGGCTATGCCTTTTGTGTGTCTCCAAGAATCATGAAGGTGCCGGTCGCATGTGCCACCAGCCTGTCTTTTTCATCAAACATACTCGCTGTGCATACCACGAGCGCTTTGCCTTTGTGCAAAAAGGTTGCCTCTGAGCGCAATCTGCCAGTTTTCCCCGGCCGGATATAATTGATTTTTAGTTCCGTCGTGACGGCATATTGCCCCTTTGGAAGAGTCCGATTGACCAATGATCCCATCGACGAATCAAGTAACGTCGCAGTAATTCCTCCATGCACAACTCCCAGCGAATTGTGCATAAACGGGGTGATCGGTGCGAGAAATTGATAGGTTGTTTCATCAAGGAATTCTCCCTGCAAACCAAGCATCCCTGACAAAAAATAGCTTTTTCTTTCCCGCTTCTGCCGAATGGCCTGAAGCGCCAAGCCTAGCAACGCTTTTTCCTCTTCGCTTCCGCTCTCCACGACTTTCTGTAACTCTTCTAACATCCGAGATCCTCCAAAACTGTAAAATATTCATCAAACGCACGCTTTTGGGATACCCTACTAGCAGTTCGCTATCGGGCGATACAAATTCTGGTGTTGAGGGCGTGCACATGAAAAAGGATGTCATTACCCAACTGCAACTGTCCAGCGTTATCATGCTGTCGGTCGGCCTGATGAACCATGTCATCATCATTCCCCTGTTATTGAATGTAGCCGGGCGTGACAGCTGGTTTGCCGTCTTGGTCACAACCTGTCTGTTTTTACCGTACACCACTTTGCTATTTTACACAATGAAACGAATGCAATGGCAGCATCCATACGCATGGCTCAAGCAGCATTACGGTAAGTGGGCGGCACGCATCTTCGGCTGTCTGTCCGGGCTCGTTCTATTTGTTATGGCGAGCTTGACGATGACTGACACCGTGAACTGGACACGAACCTCCTATTTTCCCCAGGTTCCGGTGATCGTACTGGCCGTGCTTCTCTCTTGCCTGTGTTTCTATAACTCCCATATGGGAATACGCAGCATAGCGCTCTCATCCGGCATTATCCTGCCGTTTGTGATTGTATTTGGCTTT
>JBLNEJ010000377.1:0-4654 GCA_050262535.1 Clostridia bacterium | reverse complement strand
ACCTTGTCCAGCTCGTAGGAAGGGTGGGCCAGTCTGTTTGCCAAATCTCCGTCATTGGTCAGCAGAAGCAAGCCGGATGTATCATAATCAAGCCGACCGACAGGATAGACCCGTTCGTTTACCCCGGGCAACAGGTCCGTCACGACCTTGCGTCCCTCGGGATCTGACAGGCTTGTAATGACTCCGGTAGGTTTATATAAAAGCAGATAGACCAGCTTCTCCCGATTGATCGGTTGCTGATCTACAGTAATCACATCCGTCTGTGGATCTACCTTCGTTCCCAGTTCCCGGACAATCTCCCCATTTACTTGCACCCGCCCGGAAAGGATCAGCTCTTCGCAAGCGCGGCGAGAGGCTACCCCTGCGTGGGCAAGTACTTTTTGCAAGCGTTCCATAGCTGTTTCACCTCATCTACCATCATACCCATTTCTTTCAATGGGGACAAGGAAACACAAAAAAACTTCCCCGTCGGGAAGCCTTTGGTCAGCCTTTTCAGGAATAAAAAACAATGTAAACGACGATTAACGACGCCAATACGCCGACGAGGTCGGACCATAGCCCGACTTTCAGTGCATATGAACTGTTGCGTATTCCGACCGCCCCGAAATACACCGTCAATACATACAGCGTCGTATCGGTGCTTCCCTGAATGGTAGAGGCGAGACGTCCGATCAGCGAATCAGGACCGTATTGGGCGATCAGATCAGTGGCAATGGCAAGTGAACCGGTGCCGGAAAGCGGTCGAAGCAGCGCAAGCGGAACAATTTCGCTGGGGATACGGACGAATTTTAGCAGCGGTTCCAGCCCTTTGAGCAGTAAATCCAATGCTCCTGACTCGCGAAAAAGCGTAATCGCCACCATCATCGCGATCAAATGGGGGAGAATCCGGATTGTCGTGGTCAACCCGCCTTTCGCCCCTTCAACGAAGGCTTCATAGACGGCTACTTTTCGTCGATGTCCATATACAAGAATAAACGAAATGAGGAGTGGAATACTCCACAGCGACACAAGCGAAATGAAATGGTACAAAAACGCTCCCCCCTATTTTGACTTCTGTTCATGGACCATCCGATACCAGCGATCCAGAACGAGAGCAAACAAGGTAGCGCCGAACGATGCAATGAGCGTCGTCCCGACAATCTCCACGGCATTTGCTGAACCGAATTGAAAGCGGATTGCGATCATCGTCGTTGGAATCAATGTGATGCTCGCTGTATTGATCGCCAACAGTGTGCACATGGCAGGGGAGGCGTGCTGCTTATTCGGGTTCAGCTTTTGCAGCTCCTCCATTGCCTTGATGCCAAAGGGTGTTGCCGCATTGCCAAGACCGAGCAAATTGGCACTCATGTTGGACAAAATATAGCCAATGGCGGGATGGCCCTTGGGGACATCGGGAAATAGCCGGTGAACCAGCGGTGACATCAGTTTGGCAACCAGCTCCAGCAACCCCGCTTTCTCGGCAATCCGCATGATCCCCATCCAAAAAGCGAGGATGCTCAACAACCCGAAGCAGACGGTTACCCCCGACTTTGCCCCTTCAAAAACGGATTGACTGATTATTTCCATACGTCCGTTCACAGCAGCGACAACAATGCTGACGATAATCAACGCGAGCCAAATTACATTAAGCATCCCACAGCCCCCCGATCATCAAAAGCCAGACCTGCTTCCAGAACGGGTGAATCTGCATCGTATGATTCACGCTGACAAACGATGTATTCGAATCGACTTTTTGGCTGATTGTGACGGGAATTCTTCCAATCAGATTGGTATCAATGTAAATCTCAATAAAACCGGCATGTTGTCCTACCAGCTTGCGATCCAATTTTGGCTCGAACAGGCGTACGGTGGAATGGAGAAGTTCTGTTTCATCCTTTTTCAGTGGATACTGGAAGCCTTGCATGGCGGTAACCTGCAAATTGAGCTTTGGGTTGTTGCGGACAGCTTCGGTGTCGATGATGTCACCTTTATTCAAAATGGTGACCGGCTGGAACGTTTGAAACCCCCAATCAAGCAGTGCCATTGAATCGTTCCAATCATCCGGCGCATTTAATGTAATGACGGCGAGCTGTCTCCCGTCACGAGTCGCTGAAGACGCCAGACAGCGCTTCGCCAGCTTGGTGTAGCCTGTTTTTACCCCATCCGCCCCTTTGTACAAGTGGAGTAGCTTGTTTTTGTTTTGCAGCCGTCTCTCCCAATTCTCGCCTTCCCACGAGATGTTTTTCACTTTAGTGGATACGATCTCGCGAAAAACCGGATTTTTCAATGCATAGGCTGAGAGCCTTACCATGTCGTTCGCCGTCGAGTAATGCATATTTGAATCATCCAGACCATGTGGATTCATAAAGTTGGAATGCGTCATTCCAAGCAACGACGCTTTTTCGTTCATCATCATAACGAACCCTTCGACTGAACCTCCCACGTGAATCGCGATGGCTGTCGCTGCATCGTTTCCGCTGCGCAGCATCAGACCATACAGCAATTCCTCCAATGTGAGCTTCTCGCCACGCTTCAAATAGATGGAGGAGCCTTCGACCCCAACCGCTTCCTTTGGAACGGTCACGATGTCCTTCAGATTGGCTGATTCGATCGCGACAATCGCCGTCAACGTTTTGGTCAGACTGGCGATGCGCATTTTTTTGTCCCCGTTTTTTTCATATAACACTCGTCCGGACGCGACATCGATCAGCGCTGCCGCTTCTGCCGAGAGTCCGGGTGGATCACCGTTTGCGGATGCAGGCTGCATGGGTAGCATGAAAAGCTGGAGAAAAAGAAAAACGACGAGTCCGCCGGAGATGCCCTTCAGTACCTTCATAACGTCCTCCCCATCACCTTGTACATTCGTTTGTACAAGTATATGGGCAATGCAAGACTGATAGTACCTGAACTACTCCAGAGACTGGTCGTTGGTTGGTTCGATTTGAGCGGTTGTTTTGTTAAACAACGCGGATGCTTCTTGCTTGATTTCCTCCATGTTGAGCTGCACCGGCGGGTCAGGCAGCTCGGACAGTTCTCGCAAGCCAAAGTGTTCAAGAAATTCACGAGTCGTCCCGTACAAAATCGGACGACCGATCCCTTCCGCCCGCCCGATCTCCCGGATCAGTTGCTTGGACAGCAACGTTTGCAACGCCTTTTCACATTTTACCCCGCGGATTTCTTCGATATCGGAACGCGTGATCGGCTGCTTGTACGCAACGATGGCGAGTGTCTCCAATGCGGCCTGGGATAACGTCGAATGGCTCGGAGAAGTGGCCAGTTTTTCGAAATAGCTGATATGTTCCGGCAACGTCGTCAACTGGTACGCTTTAGCGACTTCAACGATTTGAATGCCGCGTCCGCTGCGGCGGAAGTCACCTTTCATGTCTTCCAGTAAATCGATCACAACGTCCTCGGGTAGCTCGATGATGTCCGCGATCTGTTTCGCTTCCAATCCTTCATCTCCCGAAAGGAACAGCAAGCCTTCGATCACGCTCTTCATTTTGTCATAATCCATGCGGCTCCCCTCCTTTCGATGAGTTTTCGCAGATCATGATATCTTGGAACAAATGATTTTGGACACAGGTGACGTGCTTTGACTTCATCAATTCCAAGAGCGCGAGGAACGTTGTCACAATCTCTGTCCGTGAAGACGCTTGGGAAAACAGCTGTGAAAAGCGAATCATCCCCCCATTGAAGGAAAGCAGCTGGCGAACCTCCTTCATCCGGTCCTTGATCGAGATTTCATCACGCGACACTTTCGCCATCGGTTCCTTTTGCTGGAGCCTGCTGACCATTTTCTCAAGCGAGGCGATCAAATCGTAGAGTGTCACGTTTTTGATCGTGTTCTCCTCTTCCTTCACATACGGACTGAGGTCCTCGGCAGGGCGGGTATATACCTGGGCCCTACCGATCTCCTTGTCACGCAATTCCTCAGCAAGCAGCTTGAATCGCTTGTATTCCAACAGGCGAGCGACCAGCTCGTCCCGCGGGTCCGCTTCTTCCAGCTCCATATCGAGAAGCGTTTGAAAGACCTGTTCTTCCTTCTTGGGCAAGAGCATTTTGCTTTTGATCGAGAGCAACGTGGCTGCCATGACCAAAAACTCACTCGCCACATCAAGCTGAAGCTCCTGCATCGCATGGATCAGTTGCAAATATTGCTCGGTAATCTCCGCAATCGGAATATCATAAATATCGACCTCTGCCTTGTCAATCAGATGGAGCAACAAATCAAGCGGTCCTTCAAACGAATCAAGCTTTATCGTATATGCCACGCTGCAATCGCCTGCCTAAACCCACTTCAGGCCCATGATTTCACGTACCTGTTCGATCGTTTGCTGAGCCATCTTGCGCATCTTGACCGCACCCTCGTCCAAAATGTGGCGAACATAATCCGGGCGCTTGAGCAGCTCTTCTTTTCGATCGTGCATCGGCCCGATCAAATCGTGCAGAACGTTGGCCAGTCGCTTTTTGCAGTCGACACAGCCGATTGTGCCGGCTTTGCAGTTTTGTTCCACGTCCACTGCATTCGGCTCATTGAAAATTTTGTGGTAGGCGTATACCGCGCAAATATCCGGATTGCCCGGATCGGTCTTCTGGATACGTCCTGGATCGGTTACCATGGAACGTACTTTCGTATTAATCACGTCTGTACTTGCTGTCATCGCCAAATAGTTTT
>JBLNEJ010000376.1:0-11149 GCA_050262535.1 Clostridia bacterium | reverse complement strand
TCTGGTTTTTGATTGGTGTCATCATTTCTTCGTTGATCCTGATTTATGATCACAGTCTGGTCAAGCCAACAGACCTGTCCTAGCTGTATGTTGCATTCTTTACGATGAACGGAATTTTGAGCGTCGTCATGTTTACCTTCACAATGATTGATTTGGTGATCTCATGAGTACCCAGACCAAAAATTTGACAGTTGGCATTACGGGAGCAAGCGGCGCGATTTATGGCATTCGACTCGTACAAGAACTGTTAAAGGGGGGGCATACCGTTCATCTGATGATTACCGAGGCCGGATGGCAGGTTTTTTCAGATGAACTCGATTTTGATACGTCTGACAGAGAACGGTTGCTTGCTGACAAGCTGCAGATGGATCATCCGGGACGCCTGCACTATTGGACACTGCGTGACTTTTCCTGTCCGGCGGCAAGCGGTTCGCACCGAGGTGACGGGATGGTGATCATTCCTTGCTCGATGGGGACGCTTTCCGGAATCGCCAATGGTGCATCGGGAAATTTACTCGAGCGAGTGGCAGATGTTATGCTGAAAGAAGGGCGCAAGCTGATCCTGGTTCCCCGTGAGACTCCGTTGAATGCAATTCATCTGGAAAACATGCTGAAACTGAGTCAGCTCGGTGCCAAAATATTGCCTGCGATGCCCGGATATTACCAGAAACCAAAAACGCTGGAGGATATCGTCAATTTTATCGTTGGGAAAACAATGGATGCCCTTGATATTCCACACAGCCTGTTTCGTCGTTGGGGGGAGTAGGAAATGAGCAAGCATCTTCGGGTTGGGCACATCAAATACAGCAACACGCTACCTGTATATTTGTTCTTTGATCAGGAGCGGTTTGACGATCGGATTGATTTTTTCCATCATGTTCCGGCTCAGTGCAATCGGGAAATGGCTGCAGGCAATATCGATATCGGGCCGATTTCATCGTTTAGCTACGCGGAGCACGCCGAGCAATACCTGGCATTGCCTGGCTTGGGCGTAAGTGCTGACGGAAAGGTTCGCTCGATCTACCTGTTCAGCAAGCGGCCGATTGAAACACTGGAGGGCTCCACCGTCTCCTTGACCAACACGTCAGCAACCTCGGTCAACCTGCTCAAGATCATATTGCAAAAGTTTTTGGGGCTGCATGTCACCTACAAGTTAGAGAATCCGGATCTGGAGGCGATGATGCAACATGCCGATGCATGCCTTTTGATTGGGGATGATGCATTGCTTGCATACCGCAAGTACAAGGAGTACCATGTATATGATCTGGGAGAATTGTGGAAAGAGCATACGGGATATCCGATGACGTTCGCAGTGTGGGCCGTGCGCAGAGCGGTGATCCACGAGCAAGCGGAGCTGTTAAAGGAAGTTCATCAGGCATTTCTGGATAGCAAGGAAAAAAGCCTGGCTAACTTTGATCAACTGGTGGCAGGGGCAATGGCACAGTACGGCGGTGATGAGGAAGGCTGGTACATCTATTTCCGCGGTCTCCAGTTTGACTTTCATGAACGGCATCAGAAAGGTTTGGAATACTATTTCACTTGTGCATACGAATTGGGCCTTTTGCCAACTGAGGTAAAAGTATCGCTTTGGGACGGTACTGGCCATTTGAAAACAACGATAACGAATTAGGTGGATTTTGAATGAACCTTGTCGATATTTACTTTCAATTAAAAGGTGATGTGCAGTATATCGAAAAAGAGCTCGAGAAGGCGATCGATACGTCTTACTCCGAACTGTACCATTCATCCACTCATCTGTTGAAGGCTGGCGGGAAACGGATTCGCCCTGTCTTCGTGCTGCTGGGCGGAAAATGGGGCACCTATGATTTGGACAAACTGAAATGTGTCGCCGTGCCGCTCGAATTGATTCACATGGCAACGCTTGTTCATGACGATGTCGTCGATGATGCGATGACACGTCGCGGGAGCCAAACGGTCAGAGCCAAATGGGACAACCGCGTCGCCATGTATACCGGTGATTATTTATTGGCAAAAGCGTTGCACATCGCAACAGACTTGATGAACCCACAGATTCATCAAATTTTGTCCAAGGCAATCTACGAGATGTGCAAAGGCGAGATTGAGCAGGTGAATGACCTGTTCAATTTCGAGCAAGGCTTGCGCAATTATTTGCGTCGAATCAAGCGCAAAACAGCGCTTCTCATCGCCATCAGCTGCCAGCTCGGGGCTGTAGCGGCCGAAGCAGCACCCGATGTGGTGCGCCGCATGTTTTTGTATGGCTATAACGTCGGAATGGCGTTCCAAATCACCGATGACATCCTTGATTTCACAGGAACCGAAAAGCAACTGGGCAAGCCGGCGGGAAGCGACCTGCGCCAAGGCAACATTACGTTGCCAGCCCTGTATTCCTTTGCCGTAGGAAAGGATCGGGACACGTTCCAAACATGGATTCGTGAGGGAAGATTGATAGAGAACATCGATGAAGCGATTCGACTCATTCGTAAAAGCGACGGCATCGCATATGCCAATGAACTTGCCGTACGTTATATCAATCGCGCCTGCGACATGCTGGAACCATTGCCTTCTAGCAAAACGAAGAAATCGTTGCTGGAAATCGCTCACTACATTATCGGCCGAAAATTCTAAGGCTTGCTTGGAAACGGTACATTTGGTACAATTCACGATGGTGCAATTTAAAATACATATGCAAGACGGAGGAAACATGATGGAAAAAACATTTATTATGATTAAGCCTGACGGAGTACAACGCAATCTGATTGGTGAAATCGTCGCTCGTTTCGAGAAAAAAGGCTTCACCCTTGTTGGTGCCAAATTGATGCAAGTAAGCCGTGACCTGGCAGAACAGCACTATGCCGAGCATAAAGAGCGCCCGTTCTTTGGCGAACTGGTTGACTTCATCACGTCCGGTCCTGTATTCGCAATGGTATGGCAAGGTAACAATGTCATCACGACTGCTCGCAACATGATGGGCAAAACAAACCCGGTTGATGCTGCTCCTGGTACAATCCGTGGCGATTTCGCGGTATCCGTAGGAATGAACATCATCCACGGCTCTGATTCCCCAGAAAGCGCAGCGCGTGAGATCGATCTCTGGTTTGCAAAAGATTCGATCGTGTCCTTCGACAAAACCATCCAACGCTGGATCTAAGCCACGCTTGTTCATTTGTTCGACAAAGACTCCTGTCAAGGGAGTCTTTTTTTGTTAAGGGAGCAGGAAATGTGGCATTTGAAGGCGAAAACGCATGGACAGGAGTTGCAGGGGGGAGCTTGTTCATAATGGAAGACAGGGATTTTCTACACTTTATTGCTAGCGTGAAACAAAAGACAGGTATCGATCTCGCCTTGTACAAGGAAGCGCAGATGAAACGTCGACTTACGTCTTTACGCCAAAAGCGCGGATTCCAGACGTTCGCAACTTACTTTGAGGCCATTGCTAAGGATAAAGACCTGTTCTACGAATTTCTCGACCGGATGACCATCAATGTATCTGAATTTTTCCGTAATCCAAGCAGATGGGACGTGCTCGAGAAAAAAATCTTGCCGCGTCTGACCAAAAATTCCCGCCGCCTCAAATGCTGGAGCGCAGCCTGTTCGACGGGAGAAGAGCCGTATACATTGGCTTTGATTTTGCTTAAGAACCAGTTGATGAGAGATGCTTCGGTTTTAGCGAGTGATATCGATGAGGGGGCGTTGATCAAGGCCAAGCAGGGTGTGTATGCCGACCGTTCCCTGCAGGATTGTCCGAAAGATTTGCTCAGCCGTTATTTCGTGAAAGATGCGATGAGCTACCGAATCTCGGATGAAGTGAAAAATGCGATAACCTTTAAAAAACACAACCTGCTGGCGGATTCGTTTGACAGCGGGTTCGATCTGATTATATGCCGAAATGTCATGATCTACTTTACAGAGGAAGCGAAGCATGAACTGTACCACAAATTCAGCCGCGCCTTAAAACCGGGCGGTGTTTTGTTTGTGGGCAGCACAGAGCAGATTTTCCAGCCGCAGCAGTACCATTTTGAGGTAGAGGATACGTTTTTTTACCGAAAAATGGAGTAATTTACATACCTACGTGTATATACCATCCTCATCTTTCCAAAAATATGAATACCAAATGGAAAGGTGGGGGTGACACAGATGGATAAACAGAAAGTGATTGAAGCGTATCGGCGCGGCTTGATTACATTGCAAGAATGTGGGCAAATATTGGGGACTGAAAAAACCCAGCTTCATGATTTGGTTTCCGGCGAGCGTTTTCGGCGGCCGATGCAGACAAACTGAGAGCAGGCGAAATGCTTCTCCATTCCGAGAGGCATTTTTCTTTTCACGAATGGTTTTCATCCCGTTCGCAGGTATGATATGATAACGCATAAAAGCATTAAAGGGTTTGACAGAGGGTAGGAGGAGAATGTACATGAGATACTTCACAGCAGGGGAATCCCACGGTCCGCAACTGACCGCCATTATCGAGGGGATTCCAAGCAACCTGCCGTTTTCCATTGAAAAAATCAACTTTCAGCTGGAGCGGCGTCAAAAAGGACATGGTCGCGGCCGCAGAATGCAAATTGAAAAGGACCAGGTAAAAGTTGTGTCTGGTGTTCGCCATGGCTATACGACAGGTGCTCCGATTACACTGGTTGTTGAAAATAGGGACTGGACCCATTGGCAAACGATCATGAGCGTAGAGCCGGTTGAAGAGGGCGAAGCAAAGCGTCGCGTTTCGCGTCCACGCCCAGGGCATGCCGATTTGAATGGCGCGATTAAATACCATCAGCGGGACATGCGCAATATTTTGGAAAGGTCCAGCGCACGGGAAACGACGATGCGCGTAGCGGTAGGAGCTGTCGCGCGCCAATTGCTTGAAGCGTTTGGCATCCAGGTTGCAGGCCAGGTGCTGCGAATTGGCGAAGTGGAGGCAGAGCGGGTAGAACTGCCGATCGAAGAACAGATTGAACGTACGGAGAACTCACCGGTTCGCTGTCTGGACAAGGATGCCGAACAGAAAATGATGCAGCTGATCGACAAGGCAAAGGAAGACGGCGATTCACTCGGTGGTCTTGTTGAAGTGCGCGTTGAGGGTGTTCCAATTGGGCTGGGCAGCCACGTGCAATGGGATCGCAAGCTGGACGGACGATTGTCGCAAGCGGTCATGAGCATCCAGGCATTCAAAGGCGTGGAGATCGGCATTGGCTTTGAAGCGGCTGGAAAACCTGGCTCACAGGTGCACGATGAAATCGTTTGGTCGGAAGAGAATGGCTACTCGCGCACAACGAACCGCGCCGGTGGCTTGGAGGGCGGCATGACCAATGGGATGCCGGTTATCGTACGTGGCGTGATGAAACCAATCCCGACATTGTACAAGCCGCTGATGAGCGTCGATATTGACAGCAAAGAGGCGTTCTCCGCAAGCATCGAGCGTTCGGACAGCTGTGCTGTTCCCGCTGCCAGCGTCGTAGCGGAAGCAGCGGTGGCGATTGAAATCGCCCGGGCGATGTGTGAGAAATTCCCGTCGGATGCGATGGATGACATGCTGGAAAACGTTCGTCAATATCGCGAATATACGGAGCGATTCTAGATGATGAAGACATTACAGGTGGAGCTTGCGGAACGCAGCTATCCCATTCATATCGGCAGCGGTCTGCAAGGTCGTATTGCATCGTTTATGGCTGAGCTTGGCGTGAGCACCTCGCAGAAGCTTTTGATTATTACGGATGAGCACGTGGGGCCTTTGTATTTGGCCCCTCTTCAGCAGTCTTTACAGCAAGCCGGGTATTCCGTGGCTGCTTCCGTGGTGGCAGCAGGCGAAAAAGCCAAAAGTTTTCATGTGTTTGAACGAGTGATGGGAGAAGCAATCGAAGCGGGGCTTGATCGAAAGTCGGTGGTTCTGGCATTGGGTGGCGGCGTCGTTGGCGATTTGGCGGGATTTGTTGCCGCTACCTTCATGCGCGGGATTCCGTTTATTCAACTGCCGACCACACTTCTGGCCCATGACAGCTCCGTCGGAGGCAAGGTCGCGATTAACCACCTATTGGGCAAAAACCTGATCGGTGCTTTTCACCAACCACTCGCCGTCATTTATGATACTGACACGCTTCAAAGTCTGCCGAAACGTGAGGTTGCCGCTGGCTTTGCAGAGGTGATCAAGCACGGCTTGATTTCAGCTGAATCGTTTGTTTCATGGCTGGAGGAGAATGCGGCCCCATTAAACGAGCTGGAACCGGATCGCTTGGCGACGGCCATCGAACGCGGGTGCCGCATCAAGGCGGAGATTGTTTCGGAAGACGAGACGGAGCAAGGAAATCGTGCACTGCTCAATCTGGGGCACACGTTCGGCCATGCATTTGAAGCGCTCGCGGCATACGCACAGCTAAACCACGGGGAAGCAATTTCCATCGGAATGGGACTTGCCGCAGATACGGCGGAGCAAATGGGACTGTGCGAACAAGGTGTGAGTGAACGGACACGAGCGTTGCTTGCACAATACAACTTGCCTACAACGTGGCCAGCAGGCTTCGAGCCGGAGGACGTCTTGGAAGCGATGCGCCGAGATAAAAAAGGCGTAGCAGGCAAATTCAATCTCGTGCTTCCGCGAACAATCGGAAAAGTGGAAATTGTGAAGAATGTCGATGAGCACCTGATTTTGCAGGTGATGCGCAAGGCAGCGGGGAGGATCTAGAGATGGCCGTACGGGGGATTAGAGGAGCGATTACTGTCGATTCCAACACAGTAGACGAAATTGTGGACGCGACGAAACAGTTGATCGAAGAAATTGTAGCAAAAAATGAGCTAAAGCCAGAAGACATTGCCAGCGTCATTTTTACCACGACTGAAGATTTGAATGCGGTCTTTCCTGCTCGGGGAGCGCGCGATTTTGCCGGTTGGGAATACGTCCCGCTGATGTGTGCCCAAGAAATTCCCGTTCCAGGGAGCTTACCCAAGTGTATCCGCCTGATGATGCACGTCAATACGGAGAAAAGTGGCAAGGAGATTCATCACGTCTTTTTGCGCGATGCTGTGAAATTGCGACCGGACTTGACAAATCGTTAGTTGACTTTTTCAGAGTGCATGCGTTAAGATAGAAACCAATTCGTAACGTAGCTTTTCAGTCAGAGTGAGCAGAGATTAGTTGAGAAGAGACAGGTTGAGTAGAGATGAGTAGAGGAGAAGCTAGGTTTTATAGGCATGGACTATAAACCCAGGATTTCCCCTGGGTTTTTTTGCTTATTTGCGTTTCCCTCATCCACCAACCCTCTTCCACAGAATGAAGAGGTGATTTGTCATGTTTACCCCAACCCTTGCCGAAGTACGCGCTTTGGCACCACAGTATTCGATGATCCCCATCAGTATGGTCTTGCTGGCCGATCAAGAAACCCCCATTCGGCTCTATCAAAAAGTGCGTTCGAACAACTCCTTTTTACTTGAAAGCGTTGAAGGCGGCTCTCGCTGGGCACGCTACTCCTTTATTGGACTGAATCCGTTTGAAACTCTGGAGGCAAAAGGCAACCAGATTACGCTCCGCAAACGAAACGGTCAGGAAGAGCTGCAGGAAGGAAATCCTATCGAGCTGCTCCGCCAACGGATGAAAAGCTACAAAAGTCCCCAGCTCCCTGACTATCCACGCTTGAGTGGAGGGGCAGTCGGTTTTTTTGGCTATAACACGCTGCGCTACTACGAAGAGCTGCCCCAGCACAGCAGAAGTGTGCTGGACGTTCCCGATGTACGGTTTTTGTTTGTGGATGAACTGATCGCCTTTGATCATTTGAAGCAGGAAATTCGCATCATTGTCAACATGCGCCTCACGGGTTCAGAATCGCCAGAACAGATTGAACATACGTACAACGAAGTGTGTGCCCGAATCGCGGAGCTGGCCAATCAGGTTACAAAAGAAATGGTGCAACCTGCACCGGCGCGCAGAATTACGCCGGTTGAGGCAGCAACCCAACTGAAGGTGACACCGAATATGTCGCCGGCCCAATACGAGCAGATGGTCAATCGAGCAAAGGAGTACATTGCTGCAGGTGACATCTTCCAGGTTGTCTTGTCGCAACGCTTCACCGTGGAGACCTCACTCGATCCGTTTTCGGTGTACCGTGTCTTGCGTACCTTAAACCCGTCGCCTTACATGTACTACCTTGAGTACGAAAACGAAACGGTCGTCGGCACGTCACCGGAAATTCTCGTTCGTGTCGAAGATGGCAAAGTGGAAATTCGGCCGATCGCCGGAACCCGCAAGCGCGGAGCCACCGCAAAGGAGGATGCCGAGCTGGCAGAAGACCTGCTCGCCGATGAAAAAGAGCGGGCCGAGCATACGATGCTGCTTGATCTTGGACGAAACGATGTCGGCCGTGTCTCAGCATACGGATCCGTAAACGTAGAAGAGCAGATGGTGATCGAGCATTACTCCCATGTGATGCACATGGTTTCTCATGTGACCGGGAAGCTGCGCGAGGACCTTGATCCGTTTGATGCCATGCTGTCGGCATTCCCGGCAGGAACAGTCTCAGGTGCACCCAAGCTGCGTGCAATGGAAATCATTGCCGAGCTGGAGCAGGATGAGCGGCACGCTTATGCAGGTGCGATTGGCTACCTTAGCTTTACCGGCAACTTAGACTCATGCATTACCATTCGTACCTTGATGTTTAAAGACGGGCAGGCACATGTGCAAGCAGGGGCAGGCATCGTGGCCGATTCTGTACCCGAGCACGAATACCAGGAAACGGTCAACAAAGCAGCAGCCTTGATTCGCGCAGTAGAAAAGGCCGAACAGTTATTCAAACAAGAGGAGGCGGACGTATGCTCCAGGTAGCGATCAATCACATCATTCGTGGACAGCATTTGGATCGAGAGACTTCTCGTCATGCCATGGGCGAAATCATGGATGGAAAAGCGACACCAGCGCAGATCGGTGCGTTTCTCGCCTCCCTTCGCCTAAAAGGGGAGCAGACGGAGGAAATCATCGGCTTCGCCCAAGCGATGCGGGAGCGTGCGGCCAGCTTTCCTTTGAAGAGCGAAGGCTTGATCGATACGTGCGGAACCGGGGGAGATGGCTGCGACACGTTCAACATCTCCACGGCTGCCGCGATTGTAGCTGCTGCGGCGGGGGTGCGAATCGCAAAGCACGGCAACCGGGCGGTTTCGAGCAAGAGCGGAAGCGCAGACGTTCTGGAGGCGCTGGAAATACCGATAGCGCTATCGCCGGATGATGCGGCTGCCTGCTTGCGCACGACCAATTTGGCTTTCCTGTTTGCGCCGCTCTACCACCAGGCGATGAAGCATGCGGCGGGTGTACGCAAGGAGCTTGCCATCCGCACAGTTTTCAACCTCCTCGGGCCACTGTGCAATCCGGCTCGCGCAGATCGTCAGCTTCTTGGTCTGTACGATGTCAAGCTGCTTCCGGTCATCGCAGAGGTGCTAGGCAGCTTGGGGGTCAAACGAGCCTTGGTCGTAGCAGGGGATGACGGATTGGATGAACTGACAGTAACGGGACCTAGCCATATCGCCGAGCTGCGGGATGGCGTTGTGACTCAATATACGATTGAGCCTGAGCAATTCGGCTTGAAGCGATACCCTCTGGAAGAGGTAAAGGGTGGGGACGCCGCCGTCAATGCCGCGATCATTCGTGACGTTTTCCAAGGGAAGCGAGGAGCAGCCCGCGACATCGTCTTGTTGAACGCCGGAGCGATCCTCTATTTGTCAGAGCAGGTATCGACATTGGAGATTGGCGTCATTCAGGCAGCCGAATTGATTGATCGTGGAGATGTGCTTGCCAAACTGAATGAAATCCGCGAATTCGCAGGAGGGATGACCCATGCTTCATAAAATCGTTGAGACCAAAAAAGAAGAATTGGCCACACTCAAATCGACAACATCGATGAATCAATTGATTGACGAAGCGAAAAAACGTGGTGAAACCCGTGGGTTCATCCATTCCCTTACCCAAAGCGATCGTGCGGTCAGTGTGATTGCAGAAGTAAAAAAAGCATCGCCGTCCAAAGGCGTGATCCGGGAATCGTTTCATCCTGTTGAAATTGCCCAAGCTTATGCGGCGGCACGTGCGGAAGCGATTTCTGTTCTGACAGATGAACGCTATTTCCAGGGCTCGCTTGATTACTTGCGTAGGGTCCGCGATGCGGTTGAGCTGCCGATTATCCGCAAAGATTTTCTCATCGACGAACTGCAGGTGGCTGAAGCACGCGCCAATGGAGCGGACTGCATCCTGCTGATTGCAGCCATTTTGGAGGAAGAGCAGCTGCGGCATCTGTACCAGACGGCGACAGAGCTTTCTTTGGATGTGTTGATAGAAGTGCACGATCATGGTGAACTAGAAAGCGTCTTTCGTGCGGTAACTCCACGACTGCTCGGCATCAACAACCGCAACTTGCGTACCTTTTCAACAGACCTGCAGACAACCCGCGATCTGATCAAAGAGGTTCCCGCCAATATTCCTGTCGTCAGCGAGAGTGGAATCTCGAAACGGGAGGATGTGCAATTCGTACAGGAGGCGGGAGCTCGAGCCGTGCTGATCGGCGAGCATTTCATGAGGCAGAACGATATTGCCAAGGCTGTAACCAGTCTGATGGGTGAGCGGCTCATCGGAAAAGAGGCAGGCTACGTATGACAAAAGTGAAAATTTGCGGGATTAAAACACCCGAGATTGTTCAGCTTTTGGGGGAATTGGAGGTTGATTATATCGGCTTCGTATTTGCCCCGAGCAAGCGGCAGGTGAGCGGGGAAGAGGTCGGGCGCTTGCTCGCGTCTGCTAAAAAGCATCCGGTGCCGGTTGGTGTTTTTGTCAATCCGACAATGGATGATTTGGCAGAAGTGCTATCCCATGCACCATTGGACGTGATTCAGCTGCACGGACAGGAGAGCCCCGCGTTTTGCCGAGAAGTGAAGGAACGGTTCGGTAAAACGGTCTGGAAGGCCATTTCGGTTGGAAAACCGGGGTTTGACATGGCGATCGTGGAGCAGTATCGTCCGGTCGTTGACGGATTTTTGTTCGATACGTACCATGCGGCGATGGCGGGCGGAACCGGAATCCGGTTTGATTGGAACGTGATCCCTGAGCTGCAGCGAAGAACGACAGAACAAGAAAGCTTGTTTGCAGGCGGTATCGATGAACAGAACGTAGGAGAGCTATTGTCCGCTTATGAGCCGTATGCGATTGATG
>JBLNEJ010000375.1:0-3809 GCA_050262535.1 Clostridia bacterium | reverse complement strand
GCGATGTGCTGTATTTCCTGTCCCAATCGTTTCGCGCCCAGTTGCTTAAGGAGCTGCCCGCCCAACGGGAGCACCTGGGGGAAGCGCAAAAGAAGCTGGCCCACCGAGCAAAAGCACTGCTGAAGGAGCTGGCGGCGATCAGCATGGAGATTGCTCAGATGGTTGTGTCCCGCCAAAACGGGGAGGAAGCGCTGCCAGGCTGGTTTATGGTAGAAATCGTGCGCGATTTGCCTCGATTGGTTGACAGGAAAGAGGCGTAGCATGAGAAGAGCAAAGGAAAATATGGACGATGTGGCAATGAAGCAGTTTCGGGCAGGATGGTCGATGGTTGCCCAGCACCCGATGTTTTCACCGCTTGCCTATCATGTTGGGATTGTTCGGCAAAAAGGCAACCTTTGTCCGGAGGAAGGCTGGGCAGTTGTCACGAGGAATGGGGTGATTCATGTCCATCCCACGCGGCGTGCCCAGCCTGAGGAGTGGTTGTACATTCTGGCCCATTGCATGCTGCATCTCGGATTCGGGCACTTTCAGGAAAAAACGCCGTTTGGCTATTGTAATGCAGCTTGCGACTGCATCATCGCGCAGTTTTTGGCGGAGATGAAGCTGGGGAAGCCGCCGACGGATTGGCATCGGCACATCTCGCTACCCAAACGGCAGGAGGAGCAACTGTTTGCGCAATTTTACGAGCAGGGGCTCCCTGCCGGGATGCAGGACTATGGCACGGCAGGGACGGGGCGAGCCGATATGGTGATGACAAGAGAGGAGAAGAAAGACCCGGGCAATCCTCGCTTCAGCTGGCAAAACTGCCTGGTACAAGGGCTGTCCATGGCCGTTACGAGTGCGGTCAAGGTGGCTGGAGGCTATGAGGCTTTTCTGGGAGCAGATGTGCTCGCGATGACGCCGGCAAAGGCTGCGAAAAACTGGTTTATCAACAGCTTTCCATTGTTGGGAGCGTTGGCCGCTTCCTTTGACATCATCGAAGATCCGGTGGCTTGCAGGAGGATGGACATCTCGGTGGCGGCTGTTTGTGCCGAGAGCAAAGAGATTTACATGAATCCGGCAGCAGGGCTTGATGAATGGGAGTGCCGCTTTGTCATGGCTCACGAAATTATGCATGTTGGTCTTGCTCATCGGCAGCGGCGAAAAGGTCGCGACCCGTACCTGTGGAACGTTGCGTGTGACTATGTGATCAATGGCTGGCTGATCGAAATGGGTCTAGGCGAATTGCCTAAGATTGGTGCACTGTACGACCCGGAGCTAAAGGGACTGTCCGCTGAAGCGGTGTACGATCGGATTGTTACGGATGTGCGCCGCTATCGCAAGCTGGCAACGCTGCGTGGAACAGGTCTTGGCGATATGCTTGAGGGAGAGAATCATACGTGGTGGAGTACAGGCGATGGGATCGCCCTGGATGAATTTTACCGACGCAGTCTGGCACAAGGCCTGACCTATCATGAGCAGGATGGCCGCGGCTTTTTGCCGGCTGGCCTGGTGGAGGAGATTCGGGCGCTGAGCCAGCCGCCGATCCCGTGGGATGTGGAGCTGGCGCAATGGTTCGATCAGTACTTTTCACCGCTGGAGAAAAAGCGCAGCTATGCTAGACCGAGTCGCCGGCAATCGTCAGCACCGGATATCCCGCGCCCAAGCTGGGTTCCTAGCGGCAGCTCCGAGGATGGTCGAACGTTCGGAGTCATTCTCGATACGTCCGGCTCCATGGATCGGGCCTTGCTTGCCAAAGCATTGGGTGCAATCGCGAGCTACAGCATCTCGCGGGAGGTGCCGGCGGTTCGCGTCGTTTTCTGCGATGCGGCCACCTATGACCAGGGGTATATGGTGCCGGAAGCGATTGCTGATCGTGTTCAGGTACGAGGGCGAGGGGGAACCGTCTTGCAGCCTGCGGCGCTGCCATTCGGATATTGGATGATCTCCAAAAGCGAACCGGTCACAAACGGACAGATAGCGGTGAGTGGACTGACACAACAGGTGTCAGTCTACCGCGATGGCCATGGGGTACCGACAATTCAGGCAAGCAATCTGCAGGACCTGTATATCGCCCAAGGCTATGTCACGGCCCAAGATCGCTTGTTTCAAATGGACTTAAGCCGCAGGCAAGCTTCCGGGCAGCTCAGCGAGGTGGTGGGAAGCGTTGCGATTGCTAAGGACAAGTTTTTCCGTACGCTCGGGCTGCGCCGGGCAGCTGAAGCGTCCTGGGGGAACTATTCGGAAGAAGCAAAGCAAATCCTGACATGGTATGCCAAAGGGGTCAACGCATTTCTAGAGGAATCGGTGCGTGACAACAAGCTGCCGATCGAATTCACCCTGCTAGGCTATCAGCCGCAGCCGTGGACACCAATCGACTCGCTTGCCATCGGCAAATACATGGCCTATGATCTGGGCGGCAACTGGGAAGCACAGGCGTTCCGCTATTATTTGCTGCAAAATTTCCCCGCCGACAAAGCGTTTGATCTGTTTCCGTCTTATCCGGTGGACGCGCCAACCATTATTGAAGCGGCGCAGGCAAGTAACATCGACATGGCCAAAAGCTTTGCCAGCGCTGTCATTCCCGAGGAATGGAACGGAAGCAACAACTGGGTGCTGTCTGCTGAAAAAAGCGCATCTGGCAAGCCGATCCTGGCAAATGATCCGCATTTGTCTCTCTCCACGCCAGCCATCTGGTACGAAACCCAGCTGATCGCACCGGACATGGAGGTCAGTGGCGTAATTTTTGCTGGAATACCAGGAGTCATTCTTGGAAACAACCGCCAGATCGCCTGGGGTGTGACAAATGTCGGTCCTGACGTGCAGGATTTGTACATAGAAGAACGCAATCCCCAAAACAAGAACGAATTCAAATACATGGGCAAATGGGAGCCGGCCCAGGTGCTGACCGAGGAAATCAAGGTGAAGGGTGAAGCATCGATCCCGTATGAAGTGGTAATCACCCGCCATGGGCCGATCATCTCCGAGTTCGCACACGATGAGAAGCCAGGCCAGGCATTGGCGTTGAAATGGACTGCTCTTGCCCCCACGACCGAGTTGCAGGCTCTGTTGCAGTTCAACCGGGCGAAAAATTGGGATGAGTTCAAGCAGGCACTTACGTATTTCCAGGCACCTGCGCAAAATTTTGTATTCGCTTCCATAGACGGAACGATTGCCTATCGGGCGAACGGCCAAATTCCGATTCGCAAAAAAGGGGATGGCGCCGCGCCTGTACCGGGGTGGACGGACGAATATGAATGGAGCGGCTATATCCCATGGGAAAAGCTGCCGACAGCAGTCAATCCGCCAGCCGGTTTTATCGCGACAGCGAACAATAAAGTCGTATCGGATGCTTATCCCTACCATCTTTCGCATACATGGGCACAGCCCTACAGACATGAGCGCATTCTCGAGGTGCTGAACAGCAAGCCGAAATGGAAGGCAGAAGAATTGAAGCAGCTTCAGCTCGACCAGAAAAATCTTCAGGCCGAGCAGCTCTTGCCGATTCTGCTGCCGCGTCTGGAGCAGTCGGAATTACGTGCGGTTGATAAGGAAGCGATCGAATTGCTGAAAAGCTGGGATCACTATGACCGAACCGACAGTGCGGCACCGCTCGTCTTCAATCTGTGGATGATCACGATGCAGGATACCCTGTTTGCTGATGAGATCAATCCCGATATGTATGCTTTGTTTTTGGGAAAAGGGCAGGCAGTCGACAAACTGGTCGTTAAAAGTGCAAACGGGGAGGAAGGTACTTGGATTAAAGCCAAGGGTGGGCTATCCAAAATGGCTATCAACTCATTCCAGAAAGCACATAACCCAACACCAGA
>JBLNEJ010000374.1:0-4123 GCA_050262535.1 Clostridia bacterium | reverse complement strand
CGATTGCGATACTTTAATCAGCATCCAGTCTCCTTTGTCATGTCCATGCAAGTCGTTGACCGATTTGAAATTGTCTAAATCAAACAGTAGCATGGCAATCGTCCCTTTGTTTTTGGCCAGCAGGGGAGGGAGTATCTCTTCGAACGCGGCTCGGTTCTTGAGCCCCGTTAAGCTGTCGTGGAATGCCAGGTACATCGGCTTTGCAACCCATCTGGAGATCACGAGTGAAGTGGCGATTGTAATCATAAATACAAGGAACAATCGCAAATAAAAGGAGTTCGTGTTCTCTTGCAGGAGCAATTCCAAATCTTTTGTATTGTAAATGATCTCGAGAACCTTATATTTCGTACTTCCATTGTCGTATTGAGAAACGTACGAAATGTAGCGGTAGGCTGCAGGCTTGCTTTTCCAAGCATCGTGAAATTCGTTTGCTTGTTGCGTATCCAGTGTTTGCTTGAATACAGAAAAGCGTTGCCCTGTCAGCATTCCCGTTTCAATGGATTGACCTAATGAAATGCCGCCTTTGTTTAATACGTTAATTTCATAGATCAACGGGTATTTTTGCTTGATCTCATCAATAGCCGTGAAGAAATTAAATTCTCTGAAAATAGCTCCATTTTCCAAAGAAAAACTCAGCTCAATGAGATATCTTTGATCAGGTGTCCCCATGTAGCTGTACTTTTTAATGTTTCCCGTGCTTTGTTCCATGTCGATCCCATCGTGGTGGAACCTTCCCGATTTTCTTCTTTCATCCAAAACGGAGGAGAATTTATTGCAGCATACTTTGAAGTCAAGACCAAGATCATCTTGAAGAGTGCTGTGTATGATGACGTTGTGGTCATTGATGATGTAGATGTCGAATCCGAGCGAATTTTTCAGTTTTTGAAAATCCCACTGGTTGAAATCCGGATTTTTTTGATACAGATTGACCAGGTATTGGGAGCTTTCTTCCATTTTTCTAACCTGATCTTTGCCAAATAAATAATAGGCTTTTTCAATTTTTTGCAAGGATTGCTCGGTCATGTCAACAGCCATTTGCACCTGCATTTGACTGTTGCGGATGATCTCATCTCTCAATCTGAAATGATCAGTAGTTGCAACTGTAAACGAGATAATGATCGAAAAAAGAATCAATGTAAGCCACAGCTTAAATGTGAATCGAGCCTTGAAGTCATACACGATCTGTTGCCCCCTGAAGTAACCGCTGTTTCCGTATTGTATTCCATATTTCGGCAGGAAAACCCTTCATATGGCGAAATTCGCGTTCTTTGTTTTCCTTTTTCGAAAGATGGATTCTGCGTGGAATAGGATCAAGTGTCCCTTCTATTACATCGGATTTTTCCGGACTTTGTTCCAGTCCTTGCGTTTTTTCGATCAAACTGTTCCACGACTCTGAGAAACACAGTACCATGAGACATTCAAGACGTCGGGGCCGTACTAAATCGAGCCAAGGAGGCAAAATCGGGACGAACGATCAGATCCATCAGATAAGCAGAGCGTTGCGCACCTGGCTTCCTGAGCATATTCAGATAATCGATCATTTGCTGGGCTCCCGTAATGCCGATTCCATGACCATAAAAGCTGCCGTTGCCCAAATACACAACATTTTCTCCCCGCCATTCGGGGGTAGCAGGATGATAATCAGGATTGTCGAAATACAAAACATCTCCTGGCAGGACATCTGTTTCTGATATGGTTAGCGCAGTTAATCCCAGCTCGGGACTATATTGGCTATCAAACAACAAAATATCAGGAAATAGCTGGTTGAAGGCTTGTGTACCGAGGGATTGCAGAACCGCACGATAATACACAATAATAATGGCGGTGGAACATTCGAAGGCATATTTTGAACCATTTCTGAAAATATCGAGGATCGCAGCGGAAGGCTGCACGCCATACCGGAGCTGAAACCCTCCAAAATCGGTAAGATTCCAATACGCCTTATTGCATCTCGATTTGTCGAAGGAAGCAAACCTGGCACCGCTACGATCCAGCGCTTTTGCCGTTTCGACGATGTCATTTCTAAGCTTTAACTCAAACATCAGTTGCTGAAGGGAATCGTATGAGAACACGAATCGGCTTGCCGACATCCGTTCGAGAATTTTATCTTGTGTTTCGTTCAAACGCAACTGGCTTCTGAGAGTGGGGGGATCGATCAGTGTTTGGGAAATGTTGATCATGCCCGTCATACCTCCGCTTTTGGAATGATTCACTATATGCGGAGGAGGAGAGAACCGTTTCTCAAGGAGAATATGGACAAATGCGGATTGGCTTGTGAGGGAAATTCACTAAATTCAGATGGTATTGCTTAAAGCAAAGCGACAACGGTGTTTCTTCCGCTATTCTTGGCTTGATATAATGCCTGATCGGAGCGCACCATGATGCTAGAAAGCGTCTCTTGTTTGGATTTGGGGATCGTTATTCCAATGCTCACACTGAAGCAAAGTTCGGTAGTGTCATCGATCGATAGTTTGCTTGTTTCGATATTTTTTCGTAACTTCTCTGCAAATTGAAGCGCTTCTGCGCATTCGACATTGGCGAGGAAAAGGGCAAACTCCTCACCGCCGATCCGTCCGAGAACATCGCCTTCTCGCAAGGAATGCTGACAAACTTCGGCGACTTTTTGCAATGCCAAATCACCGACAGCATGTCCATATGAATCATTAATGGTCTTGAAATGGTCGACATCCAAAAATAATAACGCACAATCCTTCAGATTCTCGCTTGAACGCTGTTCCAACTTTTTTTCTACAGACTGTTCAAAAAATCTACGGTTACAAATGCCGGTTAATGCATCTGTGTTTGCAAGCGATAGCAGTTGCGCTTCCATTTGTTCCGAATATTTCCGATAGGAAAAGGAAGCATAGGATATCCCGACAAAGTTGGCGATGACATTATAGGCATGCATCAGATAAATGCTGTTGTAGTCCAGATTGGTGATGGGGGGATGGGTATGGGAAAAATGAAACAAGAAGATCGTTGCTGTACATAGAAATGCGGTGACCACAAGTTGCAAGGAAAGCGGCCATCTTGAGAAAAAGACGACGCTCACCAGAGAAAGGAAATAGTAGTAATATCCTTGTTCCCAACCGAATGCAATCGTGCAATAGATCGTATGAGCAGCAATTTCAAAAATCCATAGAACAGATGCCGTTTTAATCAAGCCCTTGGAATTCAAGCGCAGACAAAGAACGTCGAGAAGGATCGCAACGAGATTATTGATAAACGCGATCGTGTTCCCCAGGTAATAGAAGACGGGGACAAAAATGATATGGGCAAAGAAAGCAAACAGGAACATGTAGTTGCAAAAAACAAAGAAACGATGATCTCTTGGGCTGATATTCGGCGGAGCTTGTTCGATTTTTTTCAAGAAATTCATAAGGAGTAAACCTCTATGTCACAATAGTTTTGGGGAAATCGGGTTCGACACCGACTATTCCCCGTGTATGAACGAAAAAGTCCTGTTTGTTAATGGAAAGAGTACTTCCATGACATGATCCTACCATATTTCAAAATGGGTTGCTACAGAGCCAATTTGCCAAGAACAGGAAGAGTGGAGCCCTTTTTCACCATTCTATTTGCATTCGATCGCACTCTGACCGAATGCCCACGATTCTTTCCAATCGTAGAGCCACTCCATCGTTATCGTTCGTTTCGGTTATTTCTGTAGCAATTTCTTTTAATTCCTGAATGGCATTCCCCATGGCGATTGAGATTCCGCAGGATTGAAACAATCCTAAATCATTGAAGTCATCACCAAAGCACATGACATCATTCATCGTAAACCCCTGCGATTCAATCAAATAGGCAACGGCATTCTCTTTTGATGCTTGTACAGACATGATTTGAACCAGCTTTCCGTCATCTGTGGTGATAATGTTCACCTGGTCCCCAAACTTTTGGATCAGCTGGTTCGGATCGTTCCAATCGGTGATCAAGATTTTCGTGCAATCACAGCTTTTTATTTTTTCTTGGGGGACCATGGTTGGGTTAGTCGTAACCTTCATCATTTCCCGATAATCTAACGGTTTATGGGCGAACCATTCATCTTTAACTTCCACACTTATGTTGGCGTCAGGGTCTATTGAAAGGCTATAATCGATGATCGAACCGACCAATTCTT
>JBLNEJ010000373.1:0-2863 GCA_050262535.1 Clostridia bacterium | reverse complement strand
GACCGCGATCGGGTATGTTTTTATTTTTTGACCTTGCTTCCGCACAATTAATCGGTGTTTAAGGGGGTACACTTCGATGGAAAATATCCCCTGTTCCACGACAATCGGCAAGGATGGTTCTGCATACGTGAATGGGGACTCGATTACTGCGAGCATGAATAGCATGAGAAAAAGGAACGAAACGGAGCGAAAGAAGAAAAGGTATCGATTCATCATTCATCACTACTTTGTCAAATAGTTATATGAGGTAAGACGCTACAATGTAGGATGTACCTTTATTCAGATTTTTATTTTACTGGCATTGGTGTTGTGGCAGAAATGAGGAAAAGGAATCAGCGGGAAAGCAGTCAAACGCAAGGAAGTGTATGTATCAAGGACGAGCAATGTCTTCAACGGTGAGGGCGTATAAGTTGTGATCTTCCCAAACACCATTGATTTGTAAGTAGTGTTTTGCCATGCCCTCTTGTCTAAAACCGACTTTTTCCAACACCCGGATCGAAGCGATGTTTCGCGGCATGACAGCGGCTTGGATACGATGGAGACCAGCTTCACGAAATGCGAATTGTGTGCATAAGGATACGGCCTCCGTTGCATAACCTTTTCCATTGTATTGTTGGTCGAGATAATAACCAAGGTTTGCATTTTGGAAAGGTCCACGTGCGATACTAGTCAACGATATCCTCCCAATCAGCTCGTTGCTTTCGTGAAGGATGATTCCAAAAAAATAGCTGTGGCCTTGATTTGCGCTCTCCATGCTAATTGTAATCTCAGACTGCTGCCCTTCGAGAGTGAAGTGAGATTCTGGTCGAATCGGCTCAAAAGGTTGAAAAAACGTACGATTTCGGCATCGTAATGCCCATAGAGCGTCCGCATCTGACAAAGCAAGATGCCGAAGGGAAATGTGTTTGTTGCTCATTCGTATCAGCTCCTCTATTTTTTAACAGGAAATTCATGTTACCAAAAAAGGGATGCACATTCAATTACTTTTGAGGCTTAAACTTGAGACGAAGACCGCTACAGAAATATAAAGAAGCTAAGCCTTTGCACATCAGGCTTAGCCTTCTTTCGCAACATTATTTTCGTCAAAAACCACTTATGGTGTCCTCGACCCGATTGCGCCAGTGGGGATTAGGGTGATTGGACGACACTCCCGAGTGGTGTAATCTTCAGTTACTCAATTGTGAGTTGAAGAGTCATGCCTTTTTCCTTATGACCGGGCTTGTCGCAAATAATTTGATAGGTGCCGGTTTTGGTGGGGGCCGTCCAATCAAAGCTTTCTGTTTTTCCAGGTTCCACATCTTTATCCAGGTTTAATTCCTCACTGTTGATGTCATGTTCTACTTTTCCTGAATTTGTTAATACAAAATGAACCGTTTCTCCGCCGTGAACCTTGATCTCCTTCATGGAGTAAGCAAATTCATTCATATCCAGCTTCACTTCCGTTGCTTGGTTTGCATTGGTTTCCGACGTCGTTGCAGATTGAGAAGCGGCTGATGAATCCTGAGATGAAGGCGTTGAGGATTGGGAAGCAGCCGGTGTCTCCTGGGAAGCTGGTGTTGCAGGCTGAGATGTGGACTGCGTGCTACAGGCAGATAGAATTCCTGCTAGAACAAGACATGCTGTCAAACCCACAAATCCTTTTTTCATGGTAATCTCCTCCATAGGGGTAAAGTGATCGTTACACGTAGAATCGTAAACCCGAATTACGGAATCAATGTGGGATTGATGAGGAATAGTTTGTAAATCATGAAAATGCCCTCCTGTAGGTAACACCATAGGAGGGCTGCGCATATACGGGTTATTTTTGGGTAAAGCCAGATTTGCGATTGATCCACCCGACAATGAATGCCTGGCATTCTTCCAGACTGTGAAATTGTTGCTGGAATGATTGAGAGCCGACAACACGTCCTTCTGGTGTCCTGATCTTAAAGGTGTACCGGTCTAAGACAGATTGGTTGCTTGCCAGGGATTTTTCTATCAATACATAATAATTCGCTTTCCTGCCCGCCCATATATGTATACCTTCACGCAATGAATCGAGTCGTAATCGGAATTTCATGAAAAATCACCATTCCATTTTCATAATGCGACACTGTGTCGTTGCGTTTGGGATTGGGATAAACGTGTAACAGACACAGGTTGACTGAATGCTGTTATCCATTGTATCAAATGACTTTCCGCAAATATCTAAAGGTTTCCTAAAGTATTTCCGAATCGAAGAGTTGCGGATTGGAGGGAAATAAAAAAGCCCTTCCGCCAAGAAGCAATGGGGAAGGAAATACCGTTCAGCTTTAGTCATCATACGTAACCATTTGATACAGAACAGAGCGGGTGTTATATCATTTCCCGGAGATGATACACGAATCGCTCCCTTTCCAGAACATTCTCGAAATTGCGCAATTGGACAGTGGGTCTAATCAGGTAAGGATGTGAGCGTGTACTACGTACCCGGATATTTTTCGCCGTCTTCTCCGAATAGCTCCCGAACGGCTGCATATTGGCGTACCGGCAAATCGGGGAACGAAATGGAAAGTTCGCCTTCCCCAAGCGGGACGCGCCCTCCGGGAGATTCAACCGTAAACGGGATTTGCATGGCGGCCAAAGCACGTTGATAGACGGAGGCATCATCCCAACTTACCGTGTAATAAAATGATTTGTGATCCATACATGTGTCGCTCCTTTCACAAGAAGTGGGCACGGAATGCTGGACTTTACCATGTTTCGTTAGTCCTCAGGGGTGCGGTCAAGAAAAAGCCGTGTAACAGAAGTGTATTCTCCTTTTTCGATTTCCTCAAGTGTTGCTTTCTCCTCTAATGGATTATGGCCGCTCATACTTGGGGCAACCGTTGGTTCGTGTTTCTGT
>JBLNEJ010000372.1:0-4978 GCA_050262535.1 Clostridia bacterium | reverse complement strand
TGCGATATCGTGGAATGTCCGGCCGGTTTCGCCTACCTGCTGGATGCCCAAGCGGAATGATTCTGTTCCGGCACCCATCGTTGTCACCGCTTCCGCCGATTTCACCTGAATTTCCGAGATGAGCTGACCGATCTCAGCGGTCGCCTTGCCTGACTGTTCGGCAAGCTTGCGCACCTCGTCGGCCACGACAGCGAATCCTTTTCCGTGCTCCCCGGCGCGCGCAGCTTCGATTGCCGCGTTCAAGGCAAGCAGGTTCGTCTGATTGGCGATTTCACTGATCAGGGAAACGATTTGGTCAATATGCCGCGATTTTTCGCTCAGCTCGTGGATGACGCCGGAAATCCGCTCGATTTGCTCCTGCACCTCGTTCATCCGTTCCACCGTGCTGGTGACAACCGCATTGCCCGCGGCTGCCCGCTCGTTTGCCTGATCGGTCAAAGACACAGCCTCCTGGATGGAACCAGCCACCTGCCCCATGCCAGCATTCATTTCGGAAACGAGCTGTGCCGCCTGTGTTGCGCTCTCCAGCTGCTTTTCCGCGCCGATCGCAATGTCCTGAATATCCGCTGCGATCTGATCCGTCGCCTTGCTCGTTTGCTCCGAGCTTGCCGTCATCTGCTCGGAACTGGCCGCTACCTGTTGGGCATTGTCCGAGGCCAGCATGATCACCTCACGCAGCTGCTCTGCCATCCGGTTGAAGTCACGGGCAAGATCCCCGAATTCATCCTTGCTCTTCGTCTCCTTGACGATCGCCCGCAGATCTCCTTCAGCCAGCCGGTTTACCTGCGACGTTACCTCAGCAAGCGGCGCGATTGTTTTGGCGATATGGAAGATGAAGAACGCTCCCAGTAACAGTACGCCAATGCCGGCAGCAACGATCAGCTGATTTTGCAGCATGGAATACTCGATAATCTCCTCGCTGTGCGATACGGTGCGGTTCTTCGCGTTTACCGCCAGCTTGTTGAGACTATCAGTCAGGGCAAAAAACGCATCCGCACTGTCCAGATACTGAATCCGGGCAGAGGAATTCACGTTGCCATCATAGGCGGTACGTGCCTTTTCCAGATTCGCTTCGTAACCCTTCAACGCTTCCTTCGCCTTGGCAATATTCGTTTTCTCCTCCTCGGTCATCGCCAGCGATTGCAGCTGATCGAGGTTTTGATGCATTTTTTCTTGTGACTGCTTCGCTCCGTCAGTCAACGCCTTGTTCAATGCATCATCATTGATGCCAGCCAGCTTGGAGCCGATCCAGGCGTTGGTTAAATCATCGAGATTGAGAAAATTGACATTGGTGTCCTGAACAAGCATGTGAAACTCAAAATCTCTTCCTTTCAGGTCCGTTACATTGCTCTGGATTTTGCTGGTCATCGTGAAGCTGGTAACGGCGACAATGACGAACATGAGTAGAATCATTGCGAGCATGACCAAAATCTTTTTCAAAAACCGATGCTTTTTCACTTTCATTTTGGCTCCCCTTAATCTGGTAAAATATTCGTTTCACTACATATAACGGAAGAAATCGACAAACTTTTTATACACATTCACAATAGAGCCAAAAATTATATAAAACTTTAAATAAATTTAATAAAAAAGACACCTTCACCCGGGGCTTTCCCCGATGAAGATGCCTGACTTTCTCCTGCTTATTTACTGAGCAAAACGCCATGATCCTGCTGCCACGAAATATAAACGGACTGTCCTTCAGCAAAATGCTGGCACTGATTCGCGGTTTCCAGCACGGTAATTCGCTCGTCTCCCAGTCGAATGATCTGGCGGACAAAAGCACCGACATAGACGCGCTCTTCAAACACCCCGGCAATCTGATTGCTGCCGTCTGTTGCCGACTGAGCCGTTAAATGAATGCGTTCCGGACGAATCGACAAATATGCCTTCTCATTGTTGTTGACAACCGCCTGCTTCTTCGGAACCGATACACGCTGGTTGAACAAGCTCATGATCACCTGGTTGCCCTCAACCCCCAGCACATTTCCTTCGTACAGGTTGGTATCGCCGATAAAGTCGGCAACAAAGCGCGTTTGCGGCACTTCGTACAAATCCTCCGGCGTAGACAACTGCTCAATTTTCCCCTTGTTCATGACCGCGACCCGGTCGCTCATCGTCAGCGCCTCTTCCTGATCGTGCGTGACGTAGATGAAGGTCATGCCCAGCTGCTGATGCAAATGCTTCAGTTCAACCTGCATTTCCTTGCGCAGCTTCAGGTCGAGCGCGCCCAGCGGCTCGTCGAGCAGCAGTACGCGCGGGTTGTTAACCAGCGCGCGGGCGAGTGCCACACGCTGCTGCTGCCCTCCTGAAAGCTGGCGCGGCTTGCTATCCTTCAAATGATCAAGCTGCACGCGGCGCAATGCCTCAAGCGCCCGCTGCTCGCGCTCTGCCTTCGGCACATTTCGCATTTTCATGCCGTATGCGACATTCTCCTGCAACGTCATGTGCGGGAAAAGCGCGTAGCTTTGGAAAACCGTATTGATATCTCGTTTATAGGGCGGCAGGTGCTTGACATCCTGCCCGTTCAAATAAATGCTGCCGCTATTCGGCGTTTCGAAGCCGCCGATCATGCGGAGTGTTGTCGTTTTGCCGCATCCGCTCGGACCAAGCAAGGTGAGGAATTCTCCATGCTCAATCTCCAGATTCAAATTCTCTACTGCAACAAAGCTGCCATACGCTTTATGCAGGTTTTCCAGTTGTACAATCGGTGTGCCCATGCCTGCGTCCCCTTTCATTTCAATCATTAGAAGCAATGCTACCGTGCCTTCATCTGCGTCTCATCCTTACCAAGGAACCATTGCGACAACAGAATGACTGCTACCGAGAACAGGATGATGACGGTGGAAATCGCATTGATTTCCGGCGTAATTCCGGTCCGCAGCATCGCCCAAATTTCCAGCGGAAGCGTATTATCTCGGCCCGTCAGGAAAAATGTGACCGGCACCTCATCCAGCGAAATCGTGAATGCCAGCAAAGCGGCACCAATGATCGAGGTGCGGATGTTGGGCAATACAACGTGAATAAACGTCTTGATTCGGTTTGCCCCCAAATCCATCGAGGCTTCTTCAAGCGACGGATCGATTCGTTCCAACCGAGCATACACCTGCGTCAGTACGACCGGGATCAAAAACGTGATATGCCCCAGAATTACGGCAGTCATCGACAGCTTCGTGCCTGACAGAATGAAGAAATTGAGCAGCGACACACCGGTAATGATTCCCGGCAACATAAGCGGCATCGTGACCAGCCGGCGGAAAAATACTTTCCCGGGAAATTTGTATTTGTATACCGCGAAAGCACCGGGAATTCCCAGAAACAAGGCAAAGGTAACGCCAAAGAAAGCAACTACCATGCTGTTTTTCAAGGATTTCCATATGCTACCGTTTTCCATCAGCTTCTCGTACCACTGAAGGGAGACACCTTTCATCGGGAACGAGTTCACGACATCCGGGTTAAAGGAATATACAATGATCGTCAATAGCGGAAAATAAATGAAGCACATAACCGCGATTGCAATGATCCACATGAGAACGGTTAAAAAATCGGTGCGTTGACCCGAGGTCATCTTGCGTCTCCTCCTTTCTATCGCTGCGCAATGCTGCCGTATCGTTTTTCCATCCGCTCGGTAACTTCCAGTACACCGATGACCAGCACCAGAATGATGATGCCGATGGCGGAGCCGAGCGGCCAGTTGTAGGCGGCACCGAACAGGCTGACCACGATGTTGGCGATCATGATTCCGTCCGGACCACCGATCAGTACAGGCGCGATAAAGTCACCCATCGATAGGACGAACGCCATCGTGCAGCCAGCCAATACCCCTGGCAGACTGAGCGGGAAAACAACATGCAGGAACGTTTTGAACCGATTGGCCCCCAAATCCTTGGACGCTTCAATCAGGTCCTTGTTCAAATGCTCCAGCGAGGCATAGATCGGCATCAGCACGAATGGCACAAAAATATGCGTCAAGGTGATGATGACGGCGAAAGGACTGTAGAGAAACAGCTGCATCGGTTGATCAATAACGCCGATCCACATCAGGAAGTTATTCAAGATACCGTCTGTCCCAAGAATGACCTTCCAGGCAAAAGCACGTACGAGATAGCTGGTCCACAGCGGGATGATCACCATTACATAGAGGATCATCTTCCACTTTTGCTTCACCTTGAAGGCAATCACATATGCCAGCGGATAACTGATGATCAGCGCCAATACGGTTACCAATAGCGCGATTCCTAGTGTCTTGAGCAACGTCCCGAAATAGAGCGGGTTGGAGAAAATGGTGACGTAATTCATCAGATTGAATTCATGGGCGATCTGGCTGCTCTTAAGCTTCCAGAATGAATTCAGAAACAATAGAACATAGGGAATAAACAGAAAAAAGAATGCCCATAGTGCCGGTGGAAGCAATGCCATTAACAATCGGACCTTGTTTTTATGAAAAAAACGCGCCCACTTGTTCTGCTCTGTGCTCATCCATTGGGTCTGCTGATTGGTCTCTACCTTCATCGGATCGCTCCTTTTTCGAAAACCCGGATTCGCCATGCCCGTTGACGATAACCAGGTTGATCTTGTGTCGTCAGGAATTGTACACCTTCTGGTCAATCTACGAAATCACAACTAAGCGAGAAGAAGCTTCCCGCCTAGTTGCGACATGACTCCATTCGTTATTGACCGGCTTTTACTTCATTCCAGACCTCGTTGTAACGGTTGCGATCCGGAACGTATTGCCAAAAGTTGATCTTTTTCATGAAGTCTTCGTACGCCTGGGAATCATCCAGCATGTTGCGTTTCATCTGCTCAGGGTCCATGAACTTGGCAGCCTGTGGATTGGCGACGTAGTAATTGGTGACATCGTTGAATTTCTTCAATGTTTCCGGAGAAATCAGGAAGTCAGCCAGCTTTTCGGCCATTTCCCGGTTTGGTGTATCCTTCGTGATCAAGACCATGTCAATCCAGCCGGTAGTCCCCTCTT
>JBLNEJ010000371.1:0-7157 GCA_050262535.1 Clostridia bacterium | reverse complement strand
TGCTCCGCTACAGCGGCAACCTAATCAAGGACTTCTGGGAAATCGACAAGGAACAGCTGATCGGGATCAATCTGATGGAGCTGGAGCATGAAGGGACGTTTTTTGCGGCGATCGTAAAAATGGTGCTGGAAAAGCAAAAGAAAGTTTCCGTCACCCAGGAAAGCCGCTCCGGCAAAAACGTACTGACCGTCGGCAACCCGATTTTTGATGAAAAGGGAAAGATGGAGCGGATCGTCATCGCGCTGCGAGATATTACCGAGACCGTGATGCTCAAGGAAGAGCTGCGCCATGCCCAAAAAATGTCGGAGAAGCTGAAGAAAGAGCTGGAAACATTGCTCGACCAGAAGTCATATCCACGCAACCACCAAGTCATTTACGGCAGTGAAAAGATCGAAAAAGTAATGAAATACATTCAAAAAATCGCCAGCACCTCTTCAACCGTTCTGTTAACCGGGGAATCAGGCGTCGGGAAGGAAGTATTTGCCCGGACGATTTATGAATTCGGACCGCGCAGCACGAAGCCGTTCGTGAAGGTGAACTGCGGGGCCATTCCCGAGGCGCTTCTCGAAAGCGAACTGTTCGGTTATGAAAAAGGGGCGTTTACCGGGGCGAATACGAGCGGGAAGCCAGGCTATTTTCAAATGGCGAACAAAGGCATTCTGTTCCTCGATGAGATCGGGGAGATGCCGCTTAACCTGCAGGTAAAGATTTTGCGGGTGCTGCAGGAGCGGGAGATTATTCCGGTCGGGGGCTCGGAAGTCGTCGAGGTCGATGTGCAGATCATTGCGGCCACCAACAAAAACCTGGAGAAAATGGTGGAAGAAGGGACGTTCCGCGAAGACTTGTATTATCGTCTGAATGTCATTCCGATTCATATTCCGCCGCTGCGTGAACGTTCGGAGGATATTCCGCTGCTTGCCCTGCATTTTCTGCAAAAGTTTAATGAGAAATACAGCCGCCGCACACAGCTTTCCCAGGATGCGTTGGACGTTCTTGAATCGTACACATTCCCGGGCAACGTTCGTGAACTGCAAAATATTATAGAACGCCTGTGCGTGACCTCTGATGAGGATTTGATCGAATCGGACGACATCATCCCGTTGCTGAAAAAAGGGAAGAAAACCCAGATGGCGAAGCGGATGACCAAGATCATGCCGCTGAAGGAAGCGACAAAGGCAATGGAAGAAGAACTGATCAAGATGGCGATGGATGAATTCAAGACAACCTCGATGGCCGCCAAAGTCCTGGGGGTGAGTCAATCAACTGTAAGCCGAAAATACCAGGAGATTCAGGAGAAGCTTAGTAGAGGTGAGAAGGTTGGGTTTAAGATTTGATGTCATCGCTTCGTGTGATGGAGCGGTTGAGCGAGTGGGGTTACGTAAGGGTGAACGAATCGAAGAAGGAAGTGTTGTTTTTTCACTAATAGCGAACGGTGTACATTGTGACATTTTGGCTCCGGTATCCGGCATTGCCGAGTCTGTCGAAGTGGAACAGGGCGATTTTACCATATCTGGTATGATACTCGCGGTTATTATTCAAAAATAAACGGGATTTTTTGTAAAAAAACGGATATACTTCCTTAAAGATTGAGGAGCAAAGTCCTTAAAAATCGGTTACAATGAATAGTAACATTCTAAAAAAAGAAGGAAGAAAGCTGTGTCTGAATTAAAAGAACTATTTTCGGGATGGATTGCTACGAAACAATTGCTCCGAATTGAAGTGGTAAAGAGGAAGACGGAGCGTACCTCATTTGCCGGCCGTTTACTTCAATATCATGAGGAGAGCGATCTCTTGTTAATCTACCACGTCGATGAAAAGCAAATTTACAATTTCAAGCTAAATGAGATCGATAGCATTCAGCCGGCAATAGACTGATTCTTTACGAAGCTTCCCCAGGGTGAAGCTTATTTTTTTTAAGGAATCTTAAGTTTTGGATGTCGCGGAATATGTTTAAATAAAAGCGTGGAGTGTGCGAATTGTGCAGTGTAAATGGGGAACGATTGACTATTTGCAAACAGGGACGACACGACAGCAGAATGCGTATCAAGTATTGCGCGACTTGAGGCTGTTCGAAATCCTGCACGAATATGAACCGATTTTGGCAGGGACGATTCCGCTTGATATCGATCTTGAGGACAGTGATTTGGATGTCGTGTGCCATGTTGGCGATTTTGCCGCCTTTGACCAATGTGTACGTACGGCTTTCAAAGGGCTGGAGGGGTTTTCTCAGACCCGCTGCCATATAGACAATAAAGAGACATCGCTAGCTTCTTTTCTGTATCGAGGCTTTGCAATCGAATTGTTTGGACAAGCGGTTGAGAGCCGGAAGCAAAATGCGTATCGACACATGGTGATGGAAGATCGCCTGCTATCGCTTGGGCCACCTGACATGCGCGAGCATATCCGTGCGCTCAAGAAAGCTGGAATGAAGACGGAGCCTGCATTCATGAGATATTTGGGCGTGATGTGTACCGATCCATACGCCGCCCTGCTTGAGTGGGAGAAACGAAGTGACAGCGAGTTGAAGGAAAAGCTCTCTAACCGTTTGTGATTGATCGGGAGGAAGGATCGGTTTTAACGAAATCGAGCTGCCGGAATGATCTTCAGGCAGCTCTCATGCTCTTCTTCTTTGTGGTCTTATTTTTGCTGTTGCTGCGCGGATTGCGATTGGCTCTGCTGTGCTTGTGAAATCATTGTCTGTACCTGGGAAATTTCGGTGCTTGCCTGTTTCAGCGCCTCTTCGGCAAGCAGCGGATTTGCCGAGGATTGTTCGATCGCTTGTGTAATCATGTTCTTGGCGAGTGTGGCAGACGCTTCGGCTTTCTTCAGTTTGCTGGCATCAATTTGCTGTGGCATGAAAAGGACCTCCTTGCAATTGCAGGTTCAAATTTTTTTTGCACCACCTTACTATCTTCCAAAATGATTGCGGCTATTCCTGGGAATGGTTCCCCTCCTTCAGTCCCAAATAGAACCTGCAATTTTTCGTGGAATCACGACAACGGGCTCTTAACTGCTAGGTGGAGAATGATTATAATTGGGAAAAATTGAAAAAGAGGAAGGGTGGAAACTGCGGTGCTTTATCGAAGAAAAGAAGGCTTTCGCTATCGTTTTCCCACTCCACACGATGCGAAGATCACGTTTGCTCGAGAAGAGCGGCACACTCATCAGGTGAATAATGTTAAATTAATCGACATTAGCCTGGGGGGAGCCAAGGTGGCTGCAACCGGGCTGAATATACGTTATGAACAGGAACCAAAGCAGATCTCGCTCTCTTTTTTCCTGAACGATAAATCGTTTATTCTTCAGGGCATGATGATCTGGAAACAGCTGTACTTAGGAGAATATCATTACGGAATCCAGTTTATCTCGGAAAAAAATGCGCAGGCGGAATTGTTGAAAGAGTTGAAAAAGTGTGCAAAAGGCCAGGCGACCTCCTGACAAATGCAGGAATTATCCGACATTTGTCGAATCAGCTTGTAATGCGAGGACAGCGTAGGGGGGGAAGCGTGATGAGAGTGACAGTTCGGACAAAGTTGTTTGGCGGATTCATTATTGTTTTGCTATTGCTTGTCATGATTGGAACTGCCGGTATCCTGAAGATGAAAGAAATGGGCGGCATCATTGACGACGCGAGTACTGTCTGGGTGCCGAAGGTGGCGCTCTTGGGGAGCATGAACACGCAGCTGTCCGATATCGAGCGGCAGCTATTGCAAATCATGAGTGAACCGATTCCAAGCGAGGTACAGAAGCTTGAGGAAAACCTGAAGATGGTAATGGAGGATTTCACCATGTCGGAGAAAAGCTATCTTCGCATGGTCAGCACCGACCAGGAGAAGAAAAGCTTTGATGATTTTGAGCGGACGTGGGTGGAGCTGCAGAAAAAAATTCCACTGATCATACAGGCCAAAAAAGACGGCAAAGAATATGAGCAGTTTGTTTTTTTTCGCGACGCCCACACTGACTATTTGATTGCAAGCGGGTTGATCAACGATTTGGTGGAACGCAACAAGAAAAGCGTCAATGATGCCACACGAGCGGCGACACAAGCGTATGATTCAGGAATCAACATGATCGTGATCGTCAGCGGGGTGGCCATTGTACTTGGGCTGGCGATTGCATTCCTGATTTCCCAAATGATCAGCCGCCCGGTGACGGCGATTGCACGCCAGGTGGAACAGGTGGCTGGCGGTGATTTGCAGGTGGAACCGGTACCGACCAAATTGAAGGATGAAATCGGTGGCCTGATTCGCAGCTTCAACCAGATGACAATCAATTTGCGTACGGTAATCGGTGAGGTTTCGCTTCATTCCCAGCAAGTTGCGGCCACTTCGGAGGAGCTTGCCGCCATTGCCGATCAAACCGTTCACGCTTCTACGCAAATCGCCGGCTCCATTCAAGAGGTCGCCGCCGGTTCAGAAAAGCAGGTCGTGGCTGTGGAACAATCCACACAGGCTGCGGAGCAAATCAAAGCGGGGATGAACGAGATTGCCGACAGCATGGACAAGGCAACCCTCTCCTCACAGATGGCTGCCGAGAAGGCAACGGCAGGCAACCAGGTTGTTACCCGCGTAGTCGATCAAATTAACCAGATAGACCAAAAAGTCACGAGTTCATCGCAGGTTGTCTCGATTCTCGGGATGAAGTCCAATGAAATTGGCAGCATCGTTTCAATGATCACGGAGATTGCGAACCAGACCAATCTGCTTGCCCTGAATGCGGCGATTGAAGCTGCACGCGCAGGGGAGCAAGGGCGCGGATTCGCGGTCGTTGCCGATGAGGTTCGCAAGCTTGCGGAGCAATCGGCGTTGGCAGCCGGACAAATCAGCCAGTTAATTGCCCAAATTCAGGCTGAGACAGATAAAGCAGTGGCATCAATGAAGGAGGGCAACATTGCGGTTAGTCACGGCAAGCAGCTTGTACATGAAGCTGGTGAAGCTTTCCAAGAGATCTTAGCCTCGGTTGATCAAGTTTTGTCACAAGTAAAAGAAGTGTCAGCGATTGTGGATCGAGTCGAAGAGGGAACTGATACGATGGTCATGTCCGTTCAACACATCGCGAAAATTACCTCTGCCTCTCAGCAAAGCGCGGAAGAGGTGGTAGCGGCGACAGAGCAGCAAAATGCTTCCATGCAGGAGGTCGCTGCATCGACCGACAGCCTGGCCAAAATGGCAGAGCAGCTTCAGCAGTCGATCGGCAGCTTCCGTCTATAGTTTTTCCTACACCACCTTTGTATCCCAGGGTAACAAGGATAGCGACAAATTTCGCACGATCCGCATTGGGACCACTAGAAAGGCGGATTTCATGGTAAGATGTAGGAAGGCTGCAGATGGGGGTTTGGAGCATGCGTTATGTAAGCATAGAGCAAGTTGAGCCAGGAGATATTTTGTTCCGCAGTATTTATACCAGCGACGGATTGACGCTGCTCCAGACAGATATGCAATTGACGGTCGGAATGATCAACAAACTTCGCCGGTTCGGCGTGACGATGTTATATATCAAAGACCCGTTAACGGATGATGTCAAACTGGAAGAAGTCGTATCGGAGTCTACCCGCAAAGAAGCTGTTTCCAATTTGTCCAAAGCAATGCAGTGTGTTCAGACGGGTAAGGCAATAGACCTGCGCGGAATTCAGAAAACAACGGCTTCCCTCATTGACGAACTGATGAAAAACAGGCGGGTCATGGTGAATCTGACCGATATCCGTACGAACGACAACCATTTGTTCATTCATTCGCTCAACGTGTGCATGATGTCTACCGTGATTGGCATAAGTCTTGGCTACAATCAGAACCAGCTGAAGGAGTTGGCGATGGGTGCGTTGTTGCACGATATCGGCAAGGTAAGCAAAGATGAAGAGGATGCCAGCAACAGAGAGCTGGGGGATCAACATCATAGCTGGACAGGCTTTAATCTGCTGCGACGCAAGTATGAGATGAGCATCGTATCCGCACATGTCGCGCTGCAGCATCATGAATGGGTGAATGGCAAGGGAATGCCGCGTGGTTTGACTGGTCCGGAAATCCATGACTTCGCCAAAATTACGGCGATCGCCAACTATTACGACAATTTGATCTCGCCCTTTTCTGCGGAGGAAGAGACACTGATGCCGTTCGAAGCATGTGAGAAAATCATGGCATTGGCCAACTACCAGTTTGATCATGATATGGTGATCCGGTTTCTCCGGTCGATCGCCACTTATCCAACAGGTTCATCGGTCAAGCTGAGCACGGGTGAGATTGGTGTGGTCATTGATCAGAACAGGGGACTTCCAACCAGGCCGGTAGTTAGGGTCATAAGAAGAGACAAGCCGGCGTCGAAGAGAATGGATGAGGAACATGAAGTGCTCGATATCGATTTGAGCGAAGAAACGACGATTTTTATTACAGGTGTACTGACCTAAACGGAATGGACAAGGTATCGGAATATTTTCTTGGAAGCGTCAGTATGTATAGAGAAAAAGGCGAGGGAGGTTTTACCGATGCTCGTTTTTCTCTACGGTACACTGCTCTTCCTGTTATTTGTCGGGGCTGTTGCCTATAAACTGCTGCGCTTCACGCAAGTAGATACAACGGACCATGATCTGAACTTTGTCTGGGTTGATTATTCGATCACGAAAAAAGATATCCGAAAGGTCCCGAAATAAAAAAGACCTAGCTTGTTTAGCTAGGCAAAAAGAAACGAACGTCTATTAAATAATATCGGTAAATATAATTGATAGTTTACGCACTCTTTTCAAATTTCATCAAAAAATTTTTAACGTAAGGGCCGTTTTCCTTGAGAAGACGGCTTTTTTACTTTTGATAAAGCAAGGAAGAACTTTACATGGTTGAGACGAATGCTTTACGTTCCTTTCAAATGTACTCAATATTATCGGGATACAATGAAGTCACAAGTAGATAAAGTAAGGTTGGAGCCGAGGAGAAACCTTGCAATAGGATTGCCTGCAAACGAAATGTTGTGGGTGCATAATCCTATGTGAGGTTTTTTCTGTTAGGAGGAAAGTCATGTTCGGTCAAGCGGAGTTTTACGACAAGCTCATCCGGAAGAAAAAGATTGCTTCCGTCAAAGAGGCACGCAACCTGGAAAAGGCGCTTGCGGCAGATGTCAGCGCAGCGGTGCTCTCCATTGGCACTATTGGCATGATCAAGCGATATGTG
>JBLNEJ010000370.1:0-7748 GCA_050262535.1 Clostridia bacterium | reverse complement strand
CTACAAAGCCGTTTGGCAAAAGCAAACATACTCGCTTCATGAACAATCATCTCCTTTACAACGATCATAGGGTACCGTAATCTATTAGTAAAATTGAAACATCTAAACATAATGTTTGGTTTTTCTAATAGCAGGATGGGATGGGGAACAAACATGGAGATCCGGGAATTTCAAACGTTCAAGGCTGTCGCTGAATTAAACAGCTTCACAAAGGCCGCACAGGCACTTCAGTACTCCCAGGCAACCATTACATCCCATATTCAGCAGTTGGAGGATGAAATCGGCGTTCCGCTGTTTGATCGGCTGGGAAAGAAAATACAGCTCACCGCCGCCGGGCATGAGCTGTATGCCTATGTGGTGGAGCTGCTGGCAACCTATGCCAAAATCAAGCACATTTCTTCTGACGATACAACGATGAAAGGCGAGCTTCGCATCGGCGCATCGGAAACGATGACGGTCTACAGGCTGGGAGCGGTATTGGCAGCGTTTAAAAAAAGCTATCCGGAGGTCACCTTTTCACTCATCAATGATCATTGTGCGCCGTTGAGGGAGAAGCTTCATTCGGGTGAGCTCGATATCGCGATCACTTTGGAACCAAAATTCAGCGATCCCAAGCTCGATGTGCATGTGTGCTCGGAAGAACCGCTTGTTTTTGTCGGGGGAAATCAGCATACATTGCAGACCATCGATGACGCTCAGGGTGAATGCCTGATTTTTAGCGAAAAAGTTTGCGCGCTGCGAAGATTTTTTGAAACGTATCTGGTTCGGAAGGGAATCGATCCCCAGCATCATCTGGAGTTCAGCAGTATGGAAGCGATGAAGCAATGTGTGGTCAGTGGTCTGGGGATCAGCCTGATGCCATACATCAGTGTGGAAGCACTGTTGCAGGACAACAAAATGAAAATTATCGATGCCCCAGGGGACCCGCTGCAGTTCTATGGTCAAATCTCCTATCACAAGAACAGATGGCTGTCGAAAGCGCACAGAACATTCATCGAGATGGCTCTGGAAAGCTGTCGGCCCTTATAAAAAAAACTGTTGAAGCGCCTTTTACGCCTCAACAGTTTTTTGCTATGTTGCCTATTGCACCTGAATCTGCCCATCCGGGCTCAGCAGCACATTGAACTCCTTCACCACGACCGGCTCCGCATTCGTGTTCGCCAAATCATAGCGCAGCACCTGGAAGGTTCCGTCACCGGTCAGCTTCCCTTTGAACTCAAAACCGAGCAAGTCCGATTTATAGAAGCTGAAGTTCGCCAGCTCCGTCTTTTTCAGCTCTTCTGCTACCAGCTTGCCGTCGCCTGAAAACATGGCATTGCGCAGCGTCTCGGAGGATTCGTATTTTTCCTGGAGAAAGGCTTGAAGCTGCTTGGCGATCTCGGAATCGGCCACCTGCTTGCCTGCTTCCACCACCGGCTTGCCCACTACAACGGCCTGCTTGCCTGTATCAATCGCCTGCTGAACCGACTCCACACCCTGGGACACATCCTGGACGTCCGAGCATGCGGTCAACAGCAGGGCAGATAAGAGAACCAACACGTAGCGCATTTCATACACTCCTTTTTGTTCACTATTCACATTGTAGCCGAAAAATCAGCAGCTTAGAATAATTTTTCACCTGTAGGCTCACCTTTTTCCCCCGACGCATAGACTGAACCAAAGCGAAATGCTTCACAAGCGTAAGGGAGGAACACGAATATGCAAGGCAAAGTGAAATGGTTTAACAAGGAAAAAGGGTATGGGTTTATCGAACGGGAAGGCGGTTCTGACATTTTTGTCCATTACACCGCGATTGTGGGCAACGGATTTCGCAACCTGGAAGAAGGGGAACAGGTCACGTTTGATATCGTGACAGGACAACGGGGACTGCAGGCGGCCAATGTTGTGAAAAAATCATAGTATCCAAACGATTTGCGCATTTGTTATCATGAAAGGAAACGATGTGTGGATTGACGAAGGGAGTGCCATGATTTTGAACAGCTTACTGTCGCAGCTTAAGGACCATATTCGCGAAATGGAATCGCAGATGATTGAATGGCGTCGTCACTTTCATCAATATCCGGAGCTTTCCTTTCAGGAAGAAAAAACACCAGCCATGATCGCCGACATTTTACGCGGCTTATCATTAGATGAAGTACGGGAGAAGGTGGGAGGACGTGGCGTAGTCGGCGTGCTTCGCGGTAGAACGGAAGGGGCAACCGTTGCGCTTCGCGCCGATTTCGATGCTCTCCCGATTCAGGATTTGAAGGATGTGCCTTACAAATCCAAAGTGCCCGGTGTGATGCATGCGTGCGGTCATGATGCGCATACCTCCACCTTGCTGGGATTGGCCAGCGTGCTTGCCCGCCACCGGGAATCGATACCGGGGACAATCGTCTTTCTGTTCCAACACGCCGAAGAGGTGCTTCCCGGCGGTGCGATCCAGATGGTGGAGGATGGTGCGCTGGACGGCGTCGATGCCATTTTCGGAACGCATCTTTGGGCAGGTACACCATATGGTGAGGTTTGGGTCGGACCTGGTCCGATGATGGCCAATGCCGACGATTTCGTCATCGAAGTGCAGGGCAAAGGGGGACACGGTGCGATCCCGCAGCAAACGGTCGATTCCATCGTGATCGGTTCACAGATTGTGATGAATCTGCAAACGATTGCCAGCCGCAACATCAGCCCGCTCGAAAGCGTCGTGGTCACAATCGGCACCTTCACGGCAGGGGACAATTTCAATGTCATCGCCGATACGTGCCGCATGACCGGCACGGCTCGTTCCTTCTCGGCCGATGTACAGGACCGGACCGAGCAACGCATCAAGGAAATCGTCGAAGGCACTGCCAAGCTGATGGGCGGAAGCGCCACAGTGAAGTACACGCGCGGCTATCCGGCGGTCATCAATACGGAAGCGGAAGCGGAGATCGTACGGTTGGCAGCGATCGAAGCTTGCGGGGAAGCGGCAGTCAAACGGGTGGAGCCAACGATGGGCGGAGAAGATTTCTCCTACTATTTGCAAAAGGTGTCAGGCTCCTTTCTTTTTGTCGGGGCAGGCAACCCCGAGAAGGGTGCAGCGTATCCACATCACCATCCCCGCTTTGACATAGACGAAAGGTCGATGGCTATCTCGGCTGAAGTGTTGGGTCGCAGCGCACTCTCCTATCTGATCGCCAATCAAAAATAAATCCAAGCGTCCTGTCGGGTTGCCCGGCAGGGCGCTTTTTTTCCACTACAGTTTTTTCTAGGCGAACGAGTTACCCCTGATGAAACATAGACTGTTGTAAGCAGAAGGGGGTGGCTACACCACGATGAAGCAACCTAGCATCGGGATCTTGACCTGGAGGAACGGGACCCGTTTTGGTGAGCCTGCATTTTTTCGCCGGCTGATCCGAACAGGGGAGGAACTGGGGGCGACCGTGTTTCTTTTTTCGCCGGAGGATGTGTCAGAGGAAACCCAGGGGGTGCGGGGATTTGTCCCGAATTCCCGTGGAGAGTGGGTAAGCAGGTGGTATCCGTGGCCAGACATCGTGCTCGACCGCTACCGCTATTATCCATTGAAGCGACACCAGGCGTATTTGCCATTCCGCAAGAAAAATTTGTTTCGCTACGCCAATAGCCGCTTCGCGAATAAATGGAGGGTCCATCAGCTTCTTTGGGAAGATGGCCGTCTGCGTCCGTGGCTTCCCGAGACGCATGTGTACAGTGAAGAAGTCTTGTGGGAGATGCTGGAGCGCCACCCGTTTCTTTACCTGAAACCAAGCAACGGGACAGGTGGCAGGAGTATCGTTCGGATCGAACAGCAAGCGAACGGATATGTCGTATGGTGCAGGGGCAAAAAGCAGAACAAGCAGCAACGACTTGGATCACAGGCTGATCTAGCCGTATTTCTTGACAAATGGATCGAGACGGAGCGCTCGGGCGAAGAAGTGTTTTTGCTCCAGCAAGGGCTGCAGCTCTCTCTTGTTCCACAGCGCACGGTTGATGTGAGGCTGCTGATTCAAAAGAACGAAGCCGGTGAATGGAAAATTACCGGCCTGGGAGGAAGGATGAGCGGGGCAAAGAGTGCCATCTCCAACCTTCATGGCGGCGGCAAGGCATTGCGTCTTGAGCCGTTGCTCCACAAGAAGTTCGGGTCAGCCCGAGCCAGGCAAATTGTCCGGGAGTGCTGCGCGATGGCAAAATTGGCCTGCCATACGATTGAACAGCATTACGGACAGATGGTCGAATTCGGCATGGATATCGGTGTGGACGTAGAGGGGCACATTTGGCTGATCGAAATGAATCCGAAGCCGGGCCGGGAAATTTTTCGTGAAATCGGGGATCTGGAACGCTATGGGCTGGCAATTAAACGTCCCATCCAGTACGCTCTCTATTTATTGGAAGAAAAAGAAGCATAAACACTTTCACATTAGCACTTCGCTTTACAAAAGCGGGTGCTGTTTTTCATAATAAGAGGTAACGACGAGATGAAGGAGCGATCTGGATGACGATGAAATCGTTTCAATTTGAAATGGGGCCTGATCGGGTCATTCGCGGCAATGTGCATGAGGGGGAGGGACAGGCTGGACAGAAGCATCCGGTCTTGATCTTTTGCCATGGGTTCAAGGGGTTCAAGGATTGGGGGAGCTTTCCTTATGCGTGCGAGCAGCTGGCCAAGCGTGGGATGACGGTCATCCGCTTCAATTTTTCCCATAACGGCGTGGCAGAAACCGACTTTGACGAACTGGAAAAATTCGCGGTCAACACGTATGCCAAAGAGATTGAGGATTTGCAAGCGCTGGTTGCCGAGCTGAATGCTGGACGACTGCCGTTGCCCGAGATGGCCGATCCCAAACAGCTTTTCCTGCTGGGGCACAGCAAGGGCGGAGGCGACTCGATTTTGTTCGGAGCCAATCATCCGCAGGTGAAGGGGATAATTACGTGGAACGGCATCGCGCATGTGTCTTTGTTCGATGACAAGCTGCGCGCGGAAATTGCCGAGCATGGTGTCGGTTATATTCCCAATGCGCGAACCAAGCAGCAAATGCCGATTCGCAAGGAAGTCATCGATGACGTGGACCAGAACCCGGAAGCGTATGACCTGTTGGCCAAGGTACGCGAGATGGTGCAGCCACTGTTGATCGTGCAGGGGGAAGAGGATTTCGGACGTCTTGTGCATGGGGCGAAGCGCTTGCATGAAGCGGATGCAGACAGTCGTCTGCACTGGATCAAGGGGGCCGATCACGTTTGGAATACACGCCATCCGTTCGCAGATACGTCAGACGCCCTAGAGGAAGCGATCGCGGTGAGTGCGAATTTTATCCTAGAGATTTCTAAACCATAACGCGGCGTAATATGATATACTTGTATGCGACACATCGGCGAATAGGTAGAAGATTCAAACAATTTCGCGAATGAATACTGTTGAGTTGGAGTGGAGAAAAAATGGAAGAGAAAAAAATCCATCTATACGATACGACGCTGCGCGATGGAACGCAAGGTGAAGGAATCAGCTTGTCGGTTGAAGATAAAGTGAAGATTGCCATTCGACTCGATCAGTTTGGAATGGATTTTATTGAAGGCGGTTGGCCAGGGAGCAATCCGAAGGACATGGCCTTTTTTGACCGGATGAAAGAAATCAAGCTGTCGCATGCCAAGGTTGCCGCTTTTGGCAGCACCTGTCGCCCGGGGGTTGCGGCGGAGGAAGATGTCAATCTGTGCGCTTTGATTGACAGCGGTGTTTCGGTAGCGACGATTTTTGGGAAATCGTGGGACTTGCACGTAACCGAAGCGCTCAAAACGACTCTCGAAGAAAATCTGCGGATGGTGAAGGACTCCATTCGATTTTTGAAGGCAAACGGCTTGATGGTCATTTTCGATGCGGAGCATTTTTTTGATGGATATAAAAACAATGCCCAATACGCCTTGCAGGTACTGAAGGCGGCAGAAGAAGCCGGGGCAGCCTGGATCGTACTGTGCGACACGAATGGCGGCAGCCTGCCGGAGGAAGTGTTTGAGATTGTCTCGACGATCCGTCCACAGCTGCAAACGCCATTGGGAATCCACGCGCACAATGACGGCGAGCTCGCAGTTGCCAACACGCTTGCCGCTGTTCGTGCCGGAGCCAGACAGGTTAAAGGAACGGTGAACGGCATCGGCGAGCGCTGCGGCAATGCCAACCTCGTCTCGGTCATCCCGAATTTGCAGCTGAAGCGAGGCTTTTCCTGTGTGACGCAGGATAACTTGAGCCAGCTGACCAAGCTGTCCCGCTACGTGGCCGAGATTGCCAATATGGCGATGCCAAACAACCAGCCGTTCGTGGGAAACAGCGCGTTTGCCCACAAAGGCGGCATTCATGTGAGCGCGGTGCTGAAAAACGCGCAAACCTACGAGCATATGGAACCGGAAGCGATTGGCAACCGACGCCGTGTACTCGTATCCGAACTGGCTGGTCAAAGCAACCTGCTCGCCAAGGCGGACGAGCTGCAGCTGTCCTTTGACCAGGAAAAAGCCGAATCCCGTGAAATGATCAAGCTGATCAAGGAGCGTGAGTATCAGGGCTATCAGTACGAAGGAGCGGAGGCTTCGCTGTCATTGCTGATGCTCGAAGGAACCGGCAAGCTCAATGAACTGTTTACACTCGAATCGTTCAAGATTTTCATGGAGAAATCGGCAGAGCGCTCGATCCTGTCGGAAGCGATGGTCAAACTGAATATCAACGGACAGATCATGCATACGGCCGCAGAGGGGAACGGTCCGGTCAATGCGCTTGACCATGCGCTGCGCAAAGCGTTGGAAACCCATTTCCCATGTCTGTCCGAGATGCATCTGACTGACTACAAGGTGCGTGTGCTCGATGAAGGCGAAGCGACTGCAGCCAAAGTACGGGTACTGATTGAATCGGCTCGTAAAGGGGAAAAATGGAGTACGGTCGGTGTCTCCACCAACATTATCGAAGCGAGCTGGGAAGCGTTGATTGATAGTGTGCGCTATTTGCTCTGGAAGGAAGGCTGTGAGGCCGGCAAGCCGCTGGAGCAGGAGGACGTCAAAGTTGGCATTGCCAATCATTAACGCCTGTGGAAAAAATATGAGAATGGATGAGGCCAAGTCGTTTGACTTGGCCTTTTTGCGGGTAAACAAATGGGGGAGGGAGTGAAATGGGGATGATTGAACGGTTCTATGCAGGAAAAAACGCATGGATAAACGCTGCGGTGGTAACCGTGCTGTATACCTTTCTTTCCTATGCCACATCAGGAATCCCCATCGCGGAAGGAAGCTTTCGTCCCGCCATTGCCCTGCTCAGCGCTTTTGCTGCGGTTTACGGCCCGTTATTTGGATTTCTCGTTGGGTTTCTCGGGAACATGGGCGTGGATTTGCTCCATCAGGAATTTTGGTGGAATTGGAGCTTGGGGAACGGCATTATCGGATTTATTTGCGGCATGATGCTGATGGTACCGGATTATTCCACGACCCAAACAAAGCTGACCAAGCTGCACTGGGTCATGTTTCTGATCCTGACTGCTGCCGGAAACTACGTCGGTCTTACATTTGCCGCCGTGCTGGATGTGCTGCTGGATCGTGTGCCGTTTCCTTTAGCCGTGTTCCAATGGGCAATCACGCCCGCGTCGGTCAATTTTCTTTCCTCAATGGTATTGGGACCGCCGCTGCTCTACTTGCTCTTGAGATGGAAAAGGGTTGACGAATTGAGGGAAACCGACTAGTCTTAAACTAATAAAATCATTTCCGGTCAGAGAATGGGAGAAGACCACCGTATTTCAAGTCAG
>JBLNEJ010000369.1:0-13263 GCA_050262535.1 Clostridia bacterium | reverse complement strand
TGGGGGTTTGTGGGGGGTATCGCGCCTTTTCATTTAACCCAAAACAAACCCGCAAAAAAAAACCGCGACGGTGATCACAATCCCCCATTTCCATCCAAACAGCATGCTTCCGATGATGATATGGTACAACGCATAGAAGAAGCTGCTGATTACCATGGCCGTCACAGGAGAAGTTGCTTTCTCCAGCAACTCAAGCAAAAACCCGCGCCACATTAACTCCTCCAGCAAAGAGTTTACCAAGATGATGTAGATGATAAATAACCATAGCCACATTTCCGTAAGACCCCACTGTGTCAGTATGTGACGGACCCATTCGGCACTTGCTCCGCTCTGCAGCAGCATCCCCAATCCAGCAACAATGACAAGGCAAAGCACGGTCCCAGTAGCAAGTCCGACAAACAACCCTTCTGCGTCTGAAAACAGTTGCCGCCAAGCCACACGCCAGCGCTCACGCAAATTCCCTTCACGCCAGCCATGCAACAGCGGAACACCGCAGCAGACAAGGAGATGAAAGCAAACAAATGTAGCAAGCAGGTTCTGCAGCAAGACGAGCCCAATCCAAACGGCAAGTGTTGCCAGAATTCCGTAAAGAATCGCGAGCCTGCGCAAATGTAGATGATCCACCAATCGTTCCACCTTACCTCGTACAATTTCACTGTTCGTTATCTAGTATTGTTTTTGCACATATCGATTTATTGTTTGCATATAGTCTATGTGATATACTTCTTCAATAAAAAATTTTTGACTATTTGGGAGACTTAGAATGGATCTTGTACGCAATCGAACATTTCTGTTGTTGATGCTTGGAGAGGTTATCGCAGGAGCAGGTCTGTGGATTTTCATCATTGGAAACTTGCAGTTCATGCAGCATTTGGTGCCATCCGACACGGTCAAAGGACTGATTTTGATGTCCGGTTTGTTTGTCGGTGTCCTGCTTTCGCCGAAAGCCGGCGTGATCATTGACCGCTCCGACAAGAAGAAGATTCTGTTTTATTCGAGTGTCGTTCGCTGTTTCAGTCCGCTTTTGATGATTCCGGCAATCAATATGAGCTCCATTTGGCTGATGGTGCTTGCCCTGATCATTTTGCAGGGCTCGAATGCGTTTTATTTGCCTGCGGTCCAATCTTCCCTCCCGGCGATTGTCGGGCAATCCGGGCTGTTGCGGGCCAACAGTGTTTACCTTAACATCGTCACGCTTTCACGGATTGGTGGTACGGCAGTTGGAGGTATTCTGGTGACAACGATTCAGTTGAACCATATGTACTTGTTCACATTGGCTACGAACGTTTTTCTCGCTGTGGTCATGCTGTGGATACACATTCCGAAAGATGCTGAGAGCAAGCGCCGTGACAACCAGGAGATTCGCTTCACCGAAATTTTTGCCTTGATCAAACGCGAACCGGCCATTATTTCCGGATTGCTCACCACTTCCATCATCACCGTGCTGCTCGGCGGTATCAACCTGTTGATCCTGAATTTCAGCGAAATGCAGCAGTCCCCTGAGTTGATGGGGTGGATTTATACCGTCGAGGGAAGCAGCATCCTGATTGCAGGTCTCATTAGCAAACGATTGATCGGCAATCAGAATCTGATTACGCTTACCTCGATCCTGCTGTTCGTCTTCGCTCTTTCCGAATTCAGCATGTCGTTTGCAGATAATCGTTGGGCAGTGCTTATCGGATTCGCGATTTTTGGTGCTACTGTCGCGTTTTACTTTCCTTCCGTCAATACCATTTTTCAACGCAGACTCCCCCCTGAAACACAAGGACGCTTCTTCGCCTTCAAAGGGATGATCGAGCGGGTCATTATCCAGCTGGCTGTCGTCTTTACTGGCATTTGCTTGGACCTGATCGGAATCTCGCTGTTCATGCTGCTCGTTTCGATTGTGACGGTTTCCATGGGAATCTTCACGCTTGTGTATGCGAAAAAGCACCCTGTTGACGTTAGACAGAATCAGCCTGAAGAACAAGCGGCCAGTCTGTGACATCCACCTTTCACAATTGTATCCTCTTGCGATTTTGGGCAAAAAGAGAGTACACTGAAGGAGAGTGTTACCCGAAAACGTTTTGAAAGGAGCGGCTGAATGCACTTGCTAAACCTAACCACACTCAGCATGATCGTGGCGTTGATGATGGCGACCACGATGATCATTATCCGGATGCGCGCGGCGAAAAAGCCGATTTCCTTACGTAAAATTATCGCTCCACCTTTTTTCATGTCGACCGGCTTTTTGATGTTCGTCGTCCCGGAAACAGCTACCCCTATCAGTTATGAGCTGATCGCCTTCCTTGCAGGCACGGTCTTGTCGGTACCGCTGATTTTGACCTCCAAGTTCGAAGTGGTAGGCAAGGACGTATACCTGAAGCGATCAAAAGCGTTCTTTTTTATACTGGTAGGCTTGCTGCTGCTGCGGATGACATTGAAAGTCGAGATTGGCAACAGCTTTTCTCCGATGCAGACCGCTGGACTGTTTTTCGTTCTTGCCTTTGGGATGCTTGTCCCGTGGCGAGTGGCGATGGCGTTCATGTACAAAAACCTGTTGAAGAAACAGGCTGGATACTAACATGAGACTTATCCAGGCAAAGGCTTTTTCCTTAGGACTTCCTAAAGAGAGAAGCCTTTTTGCTTTTTTCGGGGGTTTCCACATATTTGATTGTCGAAAAGGAGAGTTGAAATGAGAACGATCAAATGGTTGCTCTTTTGTGTCATCGTACTTTTCGCCGTCATAAGCTGGTTTCACTATCAAAAAAGCAAGGATGATACATATAAAGGGATGTCGATTATTCCTGAACAACACCAAGACATTCCTTTGTTTAAGGGGTTGGAAGCAACTGAGCACGAATATACGATGGAGGGAAACCGTTGGGTGGAGATTTATGATTATTACATGCAAAAGCTGCCTGAACATGGTTGGAGAGTAGAAGATACGGACTCATCTCTTCATGATCAAGACCCTGAAAATGATTGGAGCGGGTTTCGTTCTCGATGGGGAAAGGAAGGATTTGATGGTGAATTGTGGATTTCAGCCCATTACGATCAATTAAAAGAACAAACTGTCGTCAAATTCGATAAAGCCCGATCCCAACAAGCAACCGTTTGGATTACGAAATCTCCTGAAACAATTTCTATCTGTCAAAGTCAAACCGGTGCGAACTCTAGGGAACTAAAAGAACAATCGAAAATCGCAGAAATGGCCCGCTTGATAAACGAATCAATCGATTGGAATGAGCCAATGGAACCCCGCAATCAGTCTTGCGTTATGCAATTTGGAAACATGCAAATAAAGGTTCTTTTTGAAGATGAGAAAGAAATCTATTTGCAATCAGAAAAAGGCGCGAAATTGATGAAACCCGAGCCAGATTTCCTAGCGCTTTTAAACTTATAAATCTAAAATAAAAACCACTCCAACCATTGGCTGGAGTGGTTTTTTTAAAGGGTTATTTCTCTGGATTATGCAAAAAAAGTACGAGGCGATTTGCGCCATTCCACCAGAACGCTTTCCTGCTCCGGTGTAATGATGCCTTGCTCCTTCGCGACAGTCAGCAGCTCGGTATAGTTGGACAGCGTCGCAAACGGCATATTGGCTTCCGTAAACAAGCTTTCTGCATCCGGGAACTGATAGGAGAAGATGGCGATGACGCCCAGCACTTCTCCTCCCTCTGCCTGAACTGCTTGTGCTGCCTTCAGCGAGCTTCCGCCGGTGGAGATCAGATCCTCGATGACGACAACCTTTTGCCCCTTGATCAGGCTGCCTTCGATCTGGTTTTGCCGACCGTGGCCCTTTGCCTTGTCGCGTACATAGATCATCGGCAAATTCATTTTGTCAGCGATCCAGGCTGCGTGTGGAATGCCTGCTGTAGCGGTTCCGGCAATCACTTCCGCGTCAGGAAAACGCTCGCGGATCGTCGCTACGAACGCATCGGCAATCTGGCTGCGAATCGCCGGGTGAGACATGGTGATACGGTTGTCGCAATAAATCGGCGACTTGATGCCGGACGTCCAGGTAAAAGGCTGATCCGGACGCAGATGAACCGCTCCGATGCTCAGCAGATGGGACGCAACTTGCTTGGCAATTGACGTACGATCGATTTGGCTCATCTTTTTCTTCCTCTCTTGTATCTCTCTTTTATTTGCTTGCTTTCAAGGAATCGAGAACAGACTGCCATGCTGCTTGCGGATCGTTGGCAGCTGTAATCGCCCGGCCGATCACGATGTAGTCGCACGCCAGCGTGATTAGTGCTTCCTCTGGTGTCGTGACGCGCGTCTGATCTCCTTTGGCCGCACCTGCCGGACGAATCCCTGGTGTTACCGTGACAAACGATGTACCGCATGCCCCTTTGATCAACGGCACTTCCAGCGGTGATGCGACCACGCCGTCCATTCCTGCCTGCTTGGCAAACTGTGCATATGCAGTAACTGTCTGCTCAACGGCTCCTGGGATTAGCAACTCGTTGTTCATCGTTTCTTGACTCGTGCTGGTCAGCATCGTGACGCCGATCAGCAGTGGACGAGGGGAACCGCTTGGCGTCCCCTGTTCCAGTCCTTCGCGTGCTGCTGCCATCATCTTGATACCCCCGGCAACGTGGCAGTTGACCATATCAGCACCCAACTGCGCCAGGCTGCGCATCGCACCTTGTGCCGTATTCGGAATGTCATGCACCTTCAAGTCGACGAATACGTTGAAGCCCCGTTCCTTCATTCGCGCGACGATGGCCGGCCCTGCTGCGTAAAACAGCTCCATGCCGACTTTTACATAGCGCACATGTCCTTCCAGCTGCTCCAGGCAGCGATACGCCTCTTCCGGTGTACCGAAATCGAGTGCGAGAATGATTCGGTCGCGATAATCAGTCATCGCTTTTTCCTCCTCTGAATGTTCGTTTACACCGTTACGGTCGATTTGCCGAGGTTCATTTGCGGCATTGCTTCGCTGGAGAACGTGATGGTCTCGAGCACGATCAGCAGCGCTTTGGCCGTATCAAGCGAGGTGAAGCATGGGATGCCGTTTTCAACCGCTTCACGGCGAATGCGGAAGCCGTCGCGCTGCGGTGTTTTGCCTTTGGTCAACGTATTGATCACGATGTTCGCTTTTCCGGTACGGATCATGTCCAGGATGTTTGGTACACCTTCCGCCAGCTTTTGCACGCGAGTAACGCTCATGCCGCCCTTTTGCTCCAGGTAATCGGCAGTTCCGGTCGTGGCGATGACGCGGAAGCCGATGCGCTGGAAGCCTTTGATGATTTCGAGCGCTTCTTCTTTGTCTTTGTCTGCTACAGTGACCAACAGTGAACCTTTTGTCGGGATGTTCATGCCTGCAGCAACAAGTCCTTTGTATAGCGCTTTTGCCAAGGTGTTTTCGCGGCCCATAACTTCACCGGTCGATTTCATTTCTGGTCCAAGCGTGATGTCGACACGGCGCAGTTTTGCAAAGGAGAAGACCGGTACTTTGACCGAAACGACTTTTTCTTCTGGATGGTAACCTGTTGCAAAGCCTTGGTCCGGAATCGATTGACCCATGATCGCTTTCGTTGCGATGTTTGCCATCGGAATTCCCGTCACCTTGGACAAGAATGGCACCGTACGGGAAGAGCGTGGGTTCACCTCGATCACGTATGGGCGGTTTTGATGGATAACAAACTGGATGTTCAACAGTCCTTTGATATGCAGCGCACGTGCCAGCTTGGTGGTCATGTCGATCAACTCTTGCTTGATCTCTTCGGACAGCGATTGTGGCGGGTAAACCGCAATCGAGTCACCGGAGTGAACCCCTGCGCGTTCGATATGTTCCATGATCCCAGGGATCAATACGTTTTCGCCGTCGCAAATTGCGTCGACTTCCGCTTCCGTACCTTGCATGTAACGGTCAATCAGAACCGGTTGTTCCGGGTTCACCTTCACCGCTTGCTCCATGTACGCTTGCAGCTCTTGTTGGTTATACACGATTTCCATTGCACGGCCACCGAGTACGTAGGAAGGACGCACCAGAACCGGGAAGCCCAGCTCATCTGCTACTTTCACGGCTTCAGGTACAGAGAATACTGTTTTGCCGAGCGGTTGTGCCAAATTCAGTTCACGCAGCAGCGCTTCGAATTTTTCACGGTTTTCCGCTGCATCGATGTTTTCCAGGCTTGTTCCGAGGATTTTCACACCGCGGCTTTCCAGTTTGTCAGCAAGGTTGATCGCTGTTTGTCCACCGAACTGGACGATCACGCCTTCTGGTTTCTCTTGATCGATGATGTTCATAACGTCTTCAATGTACAGCGGTTCAAAGTACAGGCGGTCGGACGTGTTGAAGTCAGTGGAAACCGTCTCCGGGTTGTTGTTGATGATGATTGCTTCATAGCCCGCTTCTTTGATCGCCCATACTGCGTGAACGGTCGCGTAGTCGAACTCGATCCCCTGACCGATGCGGATTGGGCCGGAGCCAAGGACGATCACTCGTTTTTTGCCTGTTTCGATGCGCTCGTCTTCCTGCTCATAAGTAGAGTAGTAGTATGGAGTTGCCGCTTCGAACTCGGCAGCGCACGTGTCTACCATTTTGTAAACAGGAGTGAAACCGTTTTGCTCACGCAGCGCGCGAACGTCGTCCTCTGCTTTGTTGGTTAGCTCGGCAATTTTGCGGTCAGTAAAGCCCATTCGCTTCGCATCGTACAAGTTATCTGTATCAAGCGCTTGCGATGCCAGTTGCTTTTCCATTGCTACGATGTTGTAGAACTTGTTCAAGAAGAACAAATCGATTTTGGTCAACTCATGAATTTCTTCTACGCTGTAGCCGCGGCGGAGCGCTTCAGCCAGCAGGAACAGGCGTTCATCGTCAGGGGTTACCAGGCGCTGTTTCAGTTCTTCTTCACTGATCGTCGCTGCTTCCTTGATTTCCAGATGATACGTTCCAACCTCAAGCGAACGGACCGCTTTCATGATCGATTCTTCCAGCGTACGGCCGATCGCCATAACCTCGCCGGTTGCTTTCATTTGGGTACCGAGCTTGCGGTTCGCCGATTGGAACTTGTCGAACGGCCAGCGCGGGATTTTGCTTACAATATAGTCGAGTGTCGGTTCAAAGCAAGCGTATGTTTGCTGTGTAACCGGGTTTTTCAGTTCATCAAGCGTATAGCCGATGGCGATTTTTGCTGCCATTTTGGCGATTGGGTAGCCTGTCGCTTTGGACGCCAACGCCGAGGAACGGCTCACGCGCGGGTTTACCTCGATGACATAGTATTGGAAGCTGTATGGGTCAAGCGCGTATTGCACGTTGCAGCCGCCTTCGATTCCGAGTGCGCGAATGATGTTCAGCGCAGAGGAGCGCAGCATTTGGTACTCACGGTCGGACAGTGTTTGGCTCGGTGCTACTACGATGCTATCGCCTGTATGGACACCGACCGGGTCGATGTTTTCCATGTTACATACAACGATGCAGTTGTCGTTGGCATCGCGCATGACTTCGTACTCGACTTCTTTCATGCCTGCAATGCTTTTCTCGATCAAGCATTGGGTGATCGGGGAATATTTCAAACCGCTTGCAACGATGTCGCGCAGGCTCTCTTCATCGTCACAAATACCGCCGCCTGTACCGCCCAGCGTGTATGCCGGACGCACGATGATTGGGTAGCCGATCGTGTTGGCAAAGTCAACCGCTTCTTCCACTGTGCTGACGATCACCGAATCCGGTACCGGTTCGCCAAGCTCATTCATCAGAGCGCGGAACAGCTCGCGGTCTTCGGCTTGCTTGATCGATTCCAGCTTCGTTCCCAGCAGGCGTACGTTTTCACGCTCCAGTACACCCGCTTCTGCGAGAGCAACCGCCATGTTCAGACCGGTTTGGCCACCGAGCGTTGGCAAGAGTCCGTCTGGCTTCTCTTGACGGATGACGCGCTCAACGAATTCAGGCGTGATCGGTTCGATATATACTTTGTCTGCCATGTTGGTGTCGGTCATGATGGTTGCCGGGTTGGAGTTGATCAGCACAACCTCCATGCCCTCTTCTTTCAAAGCCTGGCACGCTTGTGTACCGGCATAGTCAAATTCAGCTGCTTGGCCGATCACAATCGGGCCGGAACCAATCACGAGGATTTTTTTCAGATCTGTATTTTTAGGCATGTGTTTTGGCCTCCTTTGCGCTTGCGATCAGGTCGAGGAATTGGTCGAACAGGTAGCCGGAATCGTACGGTCCTGGTGCCGCTTCCGGATGGTATTGCACGGAGAAAGCGCGGTTCGCCACGTCGCGAACGCCTTCGATCGTGCCATCGTTCAGGGCGATATGAGTGACTTCCAGTCCTGTTCCTTCAATCGATCCTTCTGTTACGGCGTAGCCGTGGTTTTGCGATGTAATGTACGTGCGGTTGGTCAGCAGCTCTTTTACCGGATGGTTGCCGCCGCGATGACCGAACTTCATTTTTTGTGTGTCCGCGCCTTTTGCCAGCGAGAGCAGCTGGTGGCCGAGGCAGATGCCGAATATCGGGTATTCACCAAGAATGTCGCGGATCATCTGGATTGCTTCCGGTACGTCTTTCGGGTCCCCAGGGCCGTTCGACAGCATGATGCCATCCGGCTGGATGCGGCGAATCTCTTCAGCGGTTGTGTTGTATGGCACGACCACGACGTCGCAGCCACGCTTGGTCAGCTCGCGCAGGATGCCGTGCTTCGAACCGAAATCGACCAGCACGATGCGGTGTCCGTTGCCTGGGCAGCTAAACACGCTTTTGGTAGAGACGCTGGATACTTGGTCAGTCATCAATTCGCTCTGCTGCAGGCTTGCGATCAGCTCTTCGGCAGGCGCGTCGTTTGTTGTAATCAAGCCGCGCAATGTTCCGAAATGGCGGATTTTACGTGTCAGCATTCGTGTGTCGACTCCAGCGATCCCTGGGATGTCGTACATTTTCAACAGCTCATCCAAAGTGTTGGAATTGCGCCAGTTGCTTGGCAGGTCGCAGTGCTCGCGAACGACAAACCCGTGGATGAACGGGCGCACCGCTTCGAAATCGTCGCGGTTGATCCCGTAGTTGCCAATCAGCGGATACGTCATGACGACGATTTGTCCGCAGTAGGACGGATCGGAGAGAACCTCCTGATAGCCTGTCAAACCTGTATTAAATACAACCTCGCCTACTGAATCGCTGGTGGCGCCGATTGCTTTTCCTACACATACTGTTCCATCTTCCAAAATCAGCCTTGCGCGCATTGCTGTTCCTCCTTCTGAGTGCAAATCTATTATCCGTTATATACTACCGTTCCGTTGACAATCGTGAGTACTGGCCAGCCCTTGCATTTCCAGCCAAAGAATGGCGTGTTTCGTCCCTTGCTGGCGAATTCGTCCGGGTTGATTTCCTTTTCCGTCTCCAGATCGATGACAACCAGGTCTGCCGGTTTGCCTTCCGCGATTTCTCCCTGCGGCAGGTTGAACACCTGTCCGGGGACTTTTGCCATTTTCTCAACCAGCTCGGCTAGCGTCAATTCCCCTGTTAGCACCAGATGGGTGTACATCAGTGGGAAGGCCGTCTCCAGACCGACAATTCCGAATGGTGCACGATCGATGCCCTTCGCTTTCTCTTCCTCTGTATGTGGCGCATGGTCGGTCGCGATCATGTCGATCGTGCCGTCCTTCAGTCCGGCGATCAAAGCTGCACGATCTTCTTTTGCGCGCAGCGGCGGATTCATTTTCCAACGTGTATCGAGATTTTCCGGAATGTCCTCGTCACACAGCAGCAGATGGTGCGGCGTTACTTCCGCTGTTACGTTGATTCCTGCGCGTTTACCGTCGCGTACCAAACGCACGGACTCTTTGCTGCTGATGTGGCAGACATGATAGTGTGCCCCAGTCTCTTCGGCGAGCAGGATGTCCCGGCCGACGTGAATCGATTCAGACAAGGATGGGATACCAGGCAAGCCGTGCTTGGCGCTCACAGCCCCTTCATGCAGAGCGCTGCCGTGCGGTACAAGCGCTTCGTCCTCGCAGTGTGCCACGATGGACAAGCCGAGCTCTTTCGCCTTGCGCATTGCAGTGCGCATCATATCGCTTGACTGCACACCAACCCCGTCATCAGTGAGGGCGAAAATACCGGCTTCCTTCAGCGCCGCGAAATCGGTCAGGTCTTTGCCCAGTTCGCGCACCGTGATCGAACCGTAAGGGATCACGCGCGCCTTGCCTGCTTCCATCGCCTTGTTTTTAATGAGTTCCACTGTTTCTACTGTATCGATAACCGGGCGGGTATTCGGCATACAGGCTACGGTTGTAAAGCCGCCGCGCACCGCGGATGCAGCACCAGTCGCAATCGTTTCTTTTGCTTCGAAACCCGGCTCGCGCAAATGCACGTGCACATCGATGAACCCGGCTGATACGAATTTGTCTGCCGCGTCGATGATTTCGTGGCCTGCTGGATTTATTTGTTCAGCAATTGCGCTGATCTTGCCGTCTTCAATCAAAATGTCTTGCTTGATCAGTTCTCCTGCCTGATTTAGAAGTTTGCCGTTTTGAAGGATGATTCCCATTGTTTCTCTCCCCCGCTCAAAAGATTTTCTAATACTGCCATGCGGACCGCTACGCCGTTTGCCACTTGCGTGAAGATTAGCGACTTCTCCGATTCAATCAACTCGGATGCGATCTCGACGTCCCGATTGAATGGTGCCGGGTGCATGATCACTGCGTTCGGTTTCATTTCGGCTGCTCTTTGTACAGTCAGTCCATACGCTTGATGATACTCTTCCTTGCTCATCGGCAATGTACCAGCGTGGCGTTCGAGCTGGATGCGCAGCATCATGACGACATCTGCTGTGCGAACCGCTTCATCGACGTCCACCATCTTTGTTCCTGCCGGCAGTTCTTTCGGATCACGCATCAGCGCTTCCGGTCCTGCTACCATCAATTCTGCTCCCAATTTTGGCAGAGCATGCAGGTGGGAACCGAACACGCGGCTATGTTTCAAATCGCCGATGATCGCGATTTTCAACCCCTGGATGCGGTTGAAATGCTGCTTGATCGTCAGCAGGTCGAGCAGGCATTGCGTCGGATGCTCGTTCGTTCCGTCACCCGCATTGACAATTGTCAGATTGACCTGATTGGCCAGTGTGTCCAGGAGGCCGTTTTCAGAAGTACGGATAACCGCTGCTTCTACCCCCATCGCTTCGAGCGTTTTTAGTGTGTCGTATACCGTCTCCCCTTTAGTCGTCGAGGAGGATTCTGCCGCAAAGTTCAGTACATGTGCACCCAGCCGCTTTTGCGCTACTTCAAACGAAAATCTTGTGCGTGTGCTTGGCTCCAGAAAGACGTTGGCCACAAATCGCCCTTGCAGCGCATCGGATTGTACTCCGCGTTTTTGTGCCCAATAACTTGCCCGTGCCAACAGCATTTCAATCTCTTGTCTGGAACGATCTTTCATGCCGAGTAAATGATTTGTCATGCTTACACGCCTCCATGTTCGTTTTGCGGTGCTTTATTCGATTTATGGAAAAGAAAAGCTTCTTGCCAGGTCGTCCATGCAGACCGAGGGGCAAGAAGCTTGTGTTAGCTTCATTCGTGCAGGGCAAAGGAAGCCCTGCCTCCTTTGCCAGCCTCTCGGGACCGATTTAAAAGGATGCGAACATCATTGTTCTTATGCGATTTGTTTCTTTGTTGCCTCGCCACTTGCCGCCTGCTCCTTGCCTGGCAGGACAGCATGCAGGATGATTCCAAAGAAGGTAGAGAAGGCGATATTGTCAATCGTCAGGTTAGTCAAGAACGATTGCCAGAAGGTTACGCCTGCAAAGCTAATCTTGTATCCGCCAATCCCTGTAACGAGGATAGCTGCGGCGATGATCATGTTACGTTTGTTGGCAAAGTCAACCTTGTTTTCAACATACATTCTCAAGCCTTGTGCAGCGATGATCCCGAACAGGATGATCGAGACTCCTCCAAGCACCGGCGTCGGAATGGTCATCAGAAGAGCGCTCAGCTTGCCGATGAAGGCGAACAGGATGGCGAATACGGCTGCCAGTGCGATGACGACTCGGCTGTATACGCGGGTAATCGCCAGAACACCGATGTTTTCGCCGTAGGTCGTATTCGGCGGTCCGCCGAGAAACGCTGCAAGCGAGGTGGCCAAACCGTCACCGAGAAGGGAACGGTGCAGGCCAGGATCTTTCATCAAGTCGCGGTCCATAACTTTTCCGGTAACAAGCAGGTGACCAAGATGCTCTGCCAATGTGACGAATGCGACCGGCGCGATAATGAGTGCGGCGATCCAGGATTCGCTGCTTTGCATCGCAGTTACGACATCGCCTACCCGCAGGTTTTTGGTGAACATGTCATGGAAGCTGACGAAAAGGTCGGCTTTAGCGACTGGAGTCCAATCTATCAATTCCGGGTGACGCAGCAAGGTGTAGAGATATCCGCTGACGATCCCGATCAGAATCGGAATCAGGGCAAAAAATCCACGCAGCACAACTGCTGCCAGAACTGTGATAATGACGGTGACCAGCGAAATTTCCGCTGACGTAAGCGAGAAAACCGATTTTCCATCAACCGTAACCTTTGTTGCCATATCGACTGCAACTCCAGCCAGGCTCAAACCAATGACAACGATGACGGAGCCGATCACAACCGGTGGAAGTACGCGATCCAGCCATCTGACTCCCGCCTTGTAGACAATCGCGGAGACGATAACGTAGATCAAACCAGACAGCAAGCAGCCCAGCAGCGCTGTCCCCATGCCATATGTGCTTGAGACCGTAATGATTGGACCGATGAAGGCGAACGACGATCCGACATAATTCGGAATCTTGCCTTTCGTGACGAGCATGAACAGAAGTGTTCCCAAGCCGCTGGTCAACAGGGCAACCGATGGGTTCAATCCGGTTAAGATCGGAACGAGAACAGTAGCACCGAACATGGCAAAAAGGTGCTGAATACTCAGTGGTAATAATCGGGATAAAGGCGGTGTTTCGTGCACATCTACGAATGTTTTTGCATTTTGGCTCATCGATTGATCCCTCATTTCATCTGTACTATTCTTTGCTTTCCGGCAGAAAAAAATCTCTTTGCGCGCGCACAAAGAGAGACGGATGATCAGTCTCCCCTTGCCAATCTCACGGGATTGGATTTAAAGAGGACTATTCCGGTTGTTGAGAGATCGTCACTTGCTCCTCGCCGTCAACATCGACAAGAGAGACGGCGATTAACTCACTGCGGGAGGTGGGTACGTTTTTGCCCACATAGTCGGGACGAATCGGCAGTTCGCGATGACCGCGGTCTACGAGCACTGCCAGTTGAATCATTTTCGGGCGGCCATGGTCCAT
>JBLNEJ010000368.1:0-2633 GCA_050262535.1 Clostridia bacterium | reverse complement strand
ATGACTCATCCACTGTGCCAGTTCGATCAGCTCACCCGTTAACGGCGGCGTATCATCCTGAACCTGAATGATTTCCTTTAATTTGCGAACATCGGACGCTCCCGAGCCAAACCCGGTTTCAGCGGCCTCATCATAAAGATTGATAATATACCCCTGCAGCTTGCGCGGACCGAATGGAACAACCACCCGGCTTCCTACTGCTGCAAGAGGGACAAGCCACTCTGGCACCACATAGTCAAACGGCCGATTGGTTCGGGATACGGGTACATCCACGATCACCTGTGCAACGAGCGTACTCATGGCCGCTTCACAGCCGATTCCTTTGGCAGCTTGGCTGCGATCACATCGATCAGCCTGTCCGCTACGTCACGCTTGCTCATTTTGGCCAGTTGAATCGGCTCGCTGTCGACCGACAGAATGGTCACGATATTCGTATCCGAACCCATCCCGGCCCCTTCCTGGAGCACATCGTTAGCCACGATCATATCCAGGTTTTTGCGCTGCATCTTTTCGGTTGCATACGCCAGCACATCCTGCGTCTCCGCGGCGAAGCCGACGACGAACTGGTGTGTCTTGCGCTGTCCGATCTCGTGCAAAATGTCCGGTGCTTTTTCCAGTTCAAGCGTCAGGTTGCTGCCGATTTTTTTCATCTTGTGCGCAGCGGCCTGCTTCGGACGATAGTCGGAAACGGCTGCCGACTTGATAACAACCTCACAGTCAGGCAGCACCTCCATCACCGCATCGTACATCTGTTGCACGGACTCAACCGCGACGAACTGCACGCCGGCAGGCTTCGGCAATGCGGTCGGACCGCTTACCAGTACCACATCGGCTCCACGGTCGCGGGCGGCTTCTGCGATCGCATAGCCCATCTTGCCGGTTGAGTGATTGGAAATGTAACGAACCGGATCGATTTTTTCCCGAGTTGGTCCCGCCGTCACCAGCACTCTTTTTCCAGTCCAGTCTTGTTTGCGCTGTGGGAAGGTCGACTGCTCGACAAAAAAGCGCGAGACGGCTTCCACGATCTCTTCCGGCTCCGCCAGCCTGCCCTTGCCGATCCAGCCACAGGCGAGCAAGCCTTCGTTCGGCTCGATAAACCGACAGCCGTAATCGGCCAGCCGCTTCATGTTGTGTTGGACGGCCGGATGGCTGTACATGTTGACATTCATCGCCGGTGCAATCAAAACAGGTGCCTTCGTTGCCAAAAGTGTTGACGTGAGCATATCATCGGCGATGCCGTTTGCCAGCTTTCCGATCAGATTGGCCGTTGCTGGCGCCAGCAAGACCAAATCTGCTTTGTCCGCAAGCTCAATGTGCGCGATCACGCCTGGATCTGGCTCCATGAATGTGTTCGTGTAGACCTGTCGATGGGTCAACGCCTGAAAAGAGAGCGGCTGCACAAACTGCCCCGCATTTTCCGTCATGATGACATCGACACGTGCACCGGCTTGCGTCAGCTTGCTTGCCAGCGCCACCGCTTTAAAAGCCGCGATGCCCCCGCCTACGCCCAGAATGATGGTTTTTTCCGATAATGGCTTCATTCTCCGCACTCCTCTCCTACCCAAACGGTTCTGCCGCTGAATGGTCTTTCATAAAAAAACAACCTGCACAGAGGTTGTTTTTTCATTCGGTCGTTATGCTTTGCGAAGCTCGGGATTCTCATAGACAATCTTGTCGGTAATCAGTTCTTCCAGCGCCTGGCCTACATATTTCTTGGATTTTGGCTTGTCCAGTTGCAGATTGCTTTGCTCACGCAGCTGGCGTGCACGCTTGGACGCAACGGTTACCAGTGTGTACTTGCTCTCTACGAGGTCTGTCAATTCATCGATGGATGGGAATAGCATGTCGGTTAAACCTCCTTGGGCACCCACTTGAGATACTTGTGGATTTGCCGTTCTTTTTTCAGATGCTCCGCTGTGATGATCGCTTTGATCTTTTCACAAGCACAATCGATAAAGTCGTTTACCACGACATAATCGTATTTGTCCATCAGTTCAATTTCCGTCCGAGCCATTTCCATGCGACTTTGGATCGTCTCGGCTGATTCTGTGCCGCGACCCACGATCCGGTTTTCCAGCTCGGAAAGATCGGGCGGTGCAAGGAACAAAAAGATCCCTTGAGGGAATTTCTCTTTTACCTGTAAAGCTCCCTGCACTTCGATTTCCAGAATGACGTCATGTCCATTGGCCAACGTCTCTTCCACGAATCGGCGAGGCGTACCGTAATAGTTGCCCACGTACTCAGCCCATTCGAGGAGTTCATCGTGATTGATCATGCGGATAAATTCTTCTTTGCTTTTGAAAAAATAATTGACGCCTTCCTCTTCTCCAGCTCGCGGTGAACGCGTTGTCGCGGAAACGGAATAGATCAGCTCCGGCATTTTTTCCCGCAGCGCCTTGCAAACCGTCCCTTTGCCAACTCCCGAAGGCCCGGAGAGGACGAGAAGGAGCCCTTTGTCCTTATCCATCGTAGCCATTTCAACTCCTGCTTTATTCATCAGACTCATCATCTTTTGTATAGAGCCGCTGTGCAACCGTCTCCGGCTGGACAGCAGACAAGATGACATGATCGCTGTCTGTAATGATAACGGCGCGTGTTCGGCGCCCATAAGTAGCGTCCACAAGCATGCTGCG
>JBLNEJ010000367.1:0-6535 GCA_050262535.1 Clostridia bacterium | reverse complement strand
TCACACATGTTATAATATCCCCATTAAAGAAAATATTCAGACTGCACACGTTTGTCCTTCTTCCAGCCAGAAGCAAGCTCACAGACGAAAGAACCAGTCAAAACTCCGTGAACCCGCATCTATTTGATGACGGTGAGTTTTGTCTGGTATTTTTATTTGGGCAAGGTTGGCATCAGCGAGAGCTTGAAAAACGTTTACCCGTTTTTCATACAACACCATGTTGCGCGAAGGGGGAATCAAGTTTCCATGGCACCTCTCATGCCAGTTCAATCGATACATCTCTGAAATCTTGGACAAGCTCCACGACTACCGGAAAATCCCTCCATTGCGGAGCGATTGACAATTATGGCATGATAGACTTCCACGAACCTGAACGAGCGCTTGCTCGAATGAGTATTCTCACACTTTCGAATACAGAAAAAACCGGAAGCGATTACAATCGTGGATCTCCACAACAGCCTAAGTTCTACGAATAAAGGGGGATGCATCAATGCAAAACAATAGCAATTTGACTCAAGGCTTGAAAATGCGTCACATCACCATGATCTCAATCGGTGGCGTTATCGGTGCCGGGCTCTTTGTAGGGAGCGGCGCTGTCATTCAATCCGCTGGACCGGCGGCAATCCTGTCTTATGTCATCGCGGCACTGTTTGTCGTCCTTGTCATGCGCATGCTGGGAGAAATGGCAGCGGTCAATCCTTCAAGCGGCTCCTTTTCCACTTATGCGCACGAAGCAATCGGACCTTGGGCCGGTTTTACGATCGGCTGGTTGTATTGGTTTTTCTGGGTGATCGTAATTGCCATCGAAGCACTTGCTGGCGCATCACTCGTTCAATACTGGTATCCGGGTATACCGACATGGATCCTCACCTTGAGCCTGACCATTCTTCTGACCTTGACTAACGTTATTTCTGTAAAAACGTTCGCTGAATTTGAATATTGGCTGGCAATCATTAAAGTTGTGACAATCGTTATCTTCCTTGGAATTGGTGCTGTTATTTTGTTCGGACTGTTTCCTGGTGTTCCTTCACCTGGTTTGAGCAACCTGACCGCAGGCAAAGGATTTATGCCGAACGGAATTTCATCGGTTCTTCTGGGTGTCGTTATTACATTTTTCTCATTTGTCGGAACAGAGGTTGCGGCTATTGCAGCAGGGGAATCGCCGAATCCGAAAAAGGCGATCATGATTGCGCTGAACAGTGTTGTATGGCGCCTGCTCACGTTCTTTATCGGTTCGATTTCGATTATCGTGCTGCTCTTGCCGGCAGATTCAGCAAGCTTGCTGAAAAGCCCATTCGTGTCCGTCTTTGAAATGGTTGGCATTCCAGGCGCGGCGACCATTATGAACCTGGTCGTGTTGACATCGGTTCTATCCTGTCTGAATTCCGGGTTGTATACAAGCTCCCGCATGATTTATTCGATGGCACTGCAAGGAAATGCACCGAAAGCATTTTTGAAGGTTTCCAAAAAAGGTGTACCGGTTCGCGCTGTTCTCGCTGGTACCGCATTTGCTTATATCTCGGTCATTTTCAACTTTGTGTCTCCCGATAAAATCTTCATGTTCCTGGTTAACGCTTCCGGGGCGATTGCATTGTTCGTGTATCTGGTCATCGCATTCTCCCATCTGAAAATGCGCAGAAACATTGAGCGTACAAATCCGCAATTACTGCAAGTGAAGATGTGGATGTTCCCGTACCTTACCTATGTGACGGTAGCCGGGATCGTCGGGATTTTGATCGGCATGCTCTTTGACGACAGCATGCGGTCGCAGTTCTATACGACATCCGTGCTTACGATTTTTGTTGTCGGGTTCCATTTCCTGTTCTTGCGTAACAAGAAGCCGGTTTCAGCTCCTGCCACGGTAAAGGAAGAATATCAGCCAGTGGGAAAATAGTGCAGGAGTGCTCCAGCGAGCTTTGCAGGTGAAATGACGGAGACACCCTCCTGTCAGGATATAAAAATGCCCTTCCCTACCGACTCCTAATCGGCTGGGGAAGGGCCTTTCTACTTTGCTTTCCAGTCAACGGATACAACCGTCGGCTTATAGCAACGCCTCAATCGACTTTTCCATATCCATTGGCTGTACCATCGGTTCAAACCGCTTGACGACATTTCCCTCACGATCAATCAAAAACTTCGTAAAATTCCATTTGATGGAATCATCAGTCATAAAGGCCGGAAATTTTTCCTGCAGGAAGGTTTGCAGGAATTTGGCCCCCGGCTGGTTTACATCGAACCCTTCAAACGGTGCCTCCTGGGTCAAGTATTGAAACAACGGAATGGCTTGCGGGCCTCGTACGTCAACCTTTTCAAACATCGGGAAGGTGACACCATAGTTCAACTGGCAAAATACATCGACTTCACTGTTGCTGCCCGGCTCCTGCTCACCGAATTGATTGCAGGGGAACCCCAGGATCTCCAGCCCTTTGTCGCGATATCGCTCGTACAGCTTTTGCAGGTCACTGTATTGCGGCGTGAACCCGCACTTGCTGGCGGTATTGACGATCACCAACACCTTGTCTTTATACTGGTCAAGCTGAATTTCCTTGCCACGGATATTTTTGGTGGTAAAAGAGTAAACAGACATGCGCTACCTCCTCATGCAGATGAACGACTTTCCTTCATTATAACATCCTATCTGACCGGGAAAGAGCGTTTCCACCGTCCGGACAATCTTCGTTCGTTACGTTTTCTCCAATCCCCTCACCTGCTATAATCAATACCAATATTTAATTCCGGAATGAACAAAAAAAAGCGAATCGCCCGAACGGATCGGCTATCGCTTTATGGAGGCTATTAATGATTCTGCATAAGGGTGAAACGCTGTTTCGTCAAGGTGAATCCGGTCCACTTTATCATTTGAAAAGCGGCATGCTGAAAATTGTCCGTGTCCATGCAGACGGTACGACGATTCTCGTCAATCTAATCACTCCCGGCGAAATCATTCCGCACCATTCGCTCATCAGCCCCAATCCGTATTATGGAACGGCTGTAGCGCTGGTCAAATGTGAGATTGACGTTCTCTCCGAGCGGGAGTGGTACCTGGATTTGGAGCAGCATCCGGAAAAATGCCGCTCCATCGCCCTGCTGCTGCAGGATAAGCTGCGCATGATGCAACAGCGGATCGATCAATTAACAGAGGTCTCCCCAGCCGATCGACTCCGCAAGCTCCAGGTATGGTTCCACAAGTACATTGCCCCCGCTACCTTGACCGAAGTGCTGACTCAAGACGAAATCGGTCAATTCATCGGGCTGCGACGAGAAACCGTCAATCGGCTGCTGCGCGCCCAGGCTGCTGCCAAAACCGATTCCTGACTATTGTTGCCTTGTAGCGACAGTCGGTTCTGGCTCAGGCGCTCCTTCCATGCTGGCGGCAGGACCGAAAAACTCGTAATGAATATCTTCTGAAGCAACCTGCCATTGCTGCAGCATGCCGTTTACCGCTTTCATAAAGCCAACCGGACCGCAGAAATAGAAGCTGGCGTCCTTCGTCGGCACAACCTCCTGTAACCAGCCCAGATCAATCCGGCCCTCGTGATCGTACACATGATTGACGCGATCGCGCTCCGTCGGATTTGTATAGCTCCAATAAACCGAGATGTGCGGGTGCTCGTGCGCAACCGCCTCCAGCTGTTCCTTCATCGCATGAACATTCCCATTGTGTGCCGCATGAATGAATGTGACAGGTCTGGTCGGATTCGCCTTCAAGGTATGAAGCATGCTGACCAATGGCGTCAAGCCAACCCCGCCGCTGATGAGAACAACCGGGCGGGTGTCGTTTTGATCAAGCACAAAATCCCCTGCCGGTGCCGAAAGCCACACAAGTGCTCCTTCCCCAACCTGTTCATGCAAATAGGTCGATACTTTCCCCGCAGGCTGTTCGACTTTTCCCCCTTCGCGCTTTACCGAAATCCGGTAATACGGTTTGCCCGGCGCATCGGACAAGCTGTATTGGCGAATATGGGTATACGTCTCCCCCGGAATCTCCAGCTTCACGCTGACATATTGACCAGATTCAAAAGGAGCAAGTGCTTCCCCGTCAGCCGGAACCAGATAAAACGAAGTGATGACGTCGCTTTCCTTCTCCTTCCGCTCCACGCGAAATGCCCGGAACCCGGACCAACCCCCTGCTTGCTTTTCCGCTTCGGCGTAAAATTGTGCTTCTACACCGATAAACGCATCTGCAATGACACCATACGCTTCCGCCCATGCCTGCAAAATCTCGTCTGTAGCCGCATCGCCAAGAACATCCTTGATCGCGGCAAGCAGCGTGCTGCCTACGATCGGATAGTGCTCGGGCTTTACACCAAGACTGCGGTGCTTATGTCCGACCTGCTTGACCACAGGAAGAATCGTCTCCAGCTTGTCAATGTGCAATGCCGCGGCATAGACGGCATTTGCAAGAGCAGTCTGTTGTCTGCCCTGCTTTTGGTTCACGTGATTGAAAATATTCAACAGCTCGGGATGCTGTTCAAACAGCATTTGATAAAACCGCTTCGTAATAGTGGTACCGTGTATTTCCAGCACCGGTGCTGTTGACTTTATGATTTGAATCGTTTTTTCACTGAGCATTGTCGTTCCTCCCCTTGTTCTGTGTGCTTACACCATTATAGGAAGAAACATGACTTTCATAATGTGATTGCAATCACATGAAAACGGAACGATTTGTGAATCCTCCTTGTCCTCGTCAGTTGCTCCACCACCATTTTATTCTGAAAGCTCGATTGCTTCACGCAGCCTGCCCTGCGTCTGCTCCAGGAGCCGTTTTGCTTCAATCAGACTGATGCCGGTAAGCTTGATCAGAATCGCTGTTTTTGCGTCACCGTTGGCGAGATGAGCCAGTTGCTCAGCCTCTTCATAGCCGACCCCGGTCACCTCCATGATGATTCGCTTGACCCGTTCACGCAGCTTTACATTGGTTGCCTGCACGCTCACCATCAAATTTCCGTACACCTTACCCAGCTTGATCATCGTTGCGGTTGTCAGCATGTTCAGCACCTGCTTGGTCGCAGTACCCGCTTTTAGCCTTGTGGAGCCGGTCACGACCTCCGGGCCAACCACGACCTGAATGGCATGATCAGCATAGCTGTTGATTTGTGCCTGCCCCACGCAGGAGAGCGCGATTGTTTTTGCTCCTTGCAAGCGAGCTTCCTCGAGCGCTCCCATTACATATGGCGTCCTCCCGCTGGCTGCGATGCCAACCATGACATCGCCTGCCCTCACCCCATTTTCCCGCACATCCTTGCGCCCCAGCTCCGGTTGATCCTCCGCCCCCTCGATCGCACGAATGATCGCAGACGTCCCTCCGGCAATCACCCCTTTGATCAATTCAGGATCCGTCCCAAAGGTGGGTGGACATTCGGCAGCATCGAGGATTCCCAGACGCCCGCTTGTACCCGCACCGAAATAGAACAGCCGCCCGCCTTGCTCCAAGGAAGCAACGATCATCATGACAGCTGTAGCAATTTGTTCCAATGCCCCCTCCATTGCATCGGGCACTTTCTTGTCCTCTGCATTCATCCGTTCCAAAATTTCCATAACCGTCAGCTTATCCAAATGCTCCGTCTGTTCATTTCGCAGCTCCGTCGACAAATCTTCCAATCGGTCGTGCATCTTCTCCACCTTCCCTTGCTCCTCTTGTTCTCCTGCCTTAAGGAGCGGATCGCTTTGTCCGGCTGACGGCCAGCCTGGAGCTCTCCAATGCAGGGATCACTTCATCCGGGCTGCGGCTGAGCATCGTAATGAACAGAATATCAATCACGTTCAATTGCGCAATCCGCGAAGCCATCGCACCGCTTCTGATGCTTTGTTCGACCGAGCTGGTAAACAGGCGAACATCGGCAAGCTCCGCCACCGGGGATGGTCCGAATTTGGTCAAGGTGATGATCGTCGCTCCCTGCTTTTTTGCTTCCCCAAGCGACTGAATGATATCCTCCGTCTGTCCTGAATAGGAAATCCCGAACGCCACATCCCGCTCGGTCAGTCCGGTTGCAGACGTTAATTGGGAGTGAAAATCTGCGTGCGCATCGCACCACATATTGATCCGTGAGAATTTTTGCTTGATGTCTGCAGCAATGACTGCTGAGGCCCCGACTCCGTACACGTCAATCTTGCGGGCGGCCAAAAACGCATCCGCTGCCCGCTTTACCTCGTCGGGGGATAGAACCGAAAGCGTGTCCTGTATGGATTGAATATTGTTCCAGCTAACAGCTTGCATGATTGAGTCCACCGGGCCATCAATCATGATTTCCTGGTAGCTGCCCGCCGCCATCGGTTTGTTCAAATCTCCCGTAATCCGCAGTTTGAGCTCCTGGAAGCCTTTCATGTTGAGCGACCGTGCCAGTCTGACCAACGTTGCCTCCGATACGCCGCTGCGCTCAGCCGCCCGCTGCACCGAAAGCTTCACAACCTCTTCCGGGTGGGCAAGAATATATTCGGCCGCCTTTCGCTCTGACGGTTTCAATTCATCGAGAATGGTTTGCAAGCCCACGAGGCCACCGTTTAACATACCGCCACCGCTTTCATCGTAGTTTCC